>DASWTL010000206.1:0-14455 GCA_036402155.1 Sphingobacteriaceae bacterium
CGAATGCATTACTTCTGATGGAGCATCTGACCGCCGGATTCGCCGACCGCTCTATTCTGACTCATTATTCGAATGCATTGAATAAAGTGAAAGCAGTTTTAAAAACTTCTCAAAAAGAGAAGCTGGAAATCCTTGGTAGTAATATGAAGCTTCAGCTTCCGGCTTCGATAAATAACGATTACGAATATCTGTCGGTACTTCAGAACGTAATCTCTTCCAGGCAGATTATTGAAATAGAATACTTGACGAGCGGTAATGAACTTAGTAAGCGCAAGATTGAGGCTATTGGTCTTGTTTTTTATGCATTTAGCTGGCATGTAATAGGTTGGTGCCATTTACGTGAACAATACAGGGATTTTAAAGTATCCAGAATCCAGAAACTCACGAATACAGGTGATCCTTTTACCATTACTGACCATATCCAATTAAGTGATTATATGAAGTTTCTTCCTGTAAGTTATTAACTCACTTTTTTTATTTTTCTAAAATACACTGCCATAGGGTTGTCAGTGGGGCATGCTTTTTTTGTATTAAATAAACAAAATGAACTATGTCACAGACCCAAATTTTTTTGAAAGAGCTTGATCAGGAATCTCAAACAACCCGTAAAATGCTGCAGCGTGTACCACATGATAAGTACGATTGGCAGCCGCATGAGAAAAGTATGACCGTCCGGCAGCTAGCCACTCACATCGCCGAACTTCCATCCTGGATATCAATGACCCTGAATACTTCTGAGCTTGATTTTGCTAAGAATCCATACCAGCCGGTAATGGTGAACGATACTGATCAGCTGATGAATTATTTTGAGCGTATGTTGCTGGATGGCAGAGCCTACCTTGCCAGAGCGGCTGACGAGGAGCTATTGCCTGATTGGACTCTTCGTAACGGTGAAGAGATTTACAGTAAGTCGCCAAAAAGTGAGGTGATACGAATGACATTATCACAGATCATACACCATAGAGCACAGTTAGGGGTATATCTGCGTTTATTAAATGTTCCAATTCCCGGCAGTTATGGACCTAGTGCAGATGACATGAATTTTTAAGGCTGGAATAAAAAAGTGCCGGGAACTAAGAAAGTTGCCGGCACTGCTAAGAAGCTAAAATATACAACGGAAGAAAGTTCCGTGTTGAGAGCATAGAAGCTCCTTATGTTTTAATTTTTTGGAACACTATACGCCCGCGCAAGTAATTCCTCCTGTGCAAGTCCGTCAGGGTATTTAATAATACTTCCGTCAGGATAAACAGTTTGAGATATTTTAAGTATGTTCATGATAAATGACATACAATGTTTGTGCCAGATAAATAAATCTTACTTTTCCAGGATGAGTTAATAACATCATACACATCAGGAAAAAAAGAGTAAAATAATAGCCCGTCATTACACGGGCTATAACTTTAATCAACTAACCAAATTCATTAACTACCGGCAATGGGGAAGCTGATAGTCCTGATATAAATAAGACTTGACAAGCATGTATTTGTTACAAACAGTTAAATAATATTTCTCAATCCTCACGTTGCTGGATTCCAGTTGGTTGTATTCTTTAAAGAACATCTTTAAGCTCTGACCATACATTTTCTGCAACAATTTCATACCCCTTTGCAGTCGGGTGAATTCCATCGCGCAAGTTCAACGCCGTATTTCCGGCAACACCATCAAGCATAAAAGGTACAAAAGCCATATTGTTCTTCTCTGCTATCTGCCTGAAAATTACCCTGAATTGAGATGCATAACTTCCACCCATATTGGGCGGAACCTCCATACCTAAAAGCACCTGTTTGGCCTTTGGATATTTAGCTTTGACCTTATCAATAATGATTTGAAGGTTTTTAGAGGTTTCAGCAACCGGAATTCCCCTTAAGCCATCATTGGCCCCAAGCTCAAGTACAAAAATGTCTATTTTTTGCTTAAGAAGCCAGTCGATACGATTGGCACCACCGGCAGTAGTTTCACCGCTTAATCCGGCATTAATCACTTTATAAGGCAATCCCAGAGAGTCTATTTTTTTCTGGATCAGAGCAGGAAATGCTTCCGAAGGATCGTCAAGTCCGTATCCTGCTGTCAGGCTGTTCCCGAAAAATAAAATGGTCTTAAGTTCTTCTTTCTTTTCTGTATCCATTTTTCCAGTAGTGTTCTGTTTCTTATTCTGTTTATTATTATTGCAGGCTGCAAATAATATTATTGTAAAAGCCAGGAGGATAAATCTATACATGTTTATATCAGTTTTATTCAATTGTACAGCATTAACATGAACAATGGTGTTAAGTTTAACTATTATAATTTCAAAAAGTAATAATTTATAAACAATGATAACGGTTATATGTAAACTACACAGTGGAAACAATACTAAAAGTAAAAGATTTAAGTAAAACCTATACCAGCGCCGGGCATACCCTGCATGTGTTAAAGGATATTAATTTTTCTGTTACTGAAGGATCAACCCTGGCAATTGTTGGGCCTTCGGGTAGTGGTAAAACAACTCTTTTAGGTTTATGCGCAGGCCTTGACCGGTCAAGCGCGGGATCAGTAGAACTAAATAACATCCGAATTGATCAGCTTAATGAAGATCAGCGTGCCCGGGTGCGAAATCAATATGTAGGGTTTATATTCCAGAATTTTCAGCTTATACCAACGCTTACGGCTCTTGAGAATGTGATGGTACCGCTGGAACTTCGCGGTGAGCGAAATATTCAGGAGCGTTCCCTTGCACTTCTTGACAAAGTAGGGTTAATTGACCGGGCGAATCATTATCCGTCTCAATTATCCGGTGGCGAGCAGCAGCGTGTTGCGCTGGCCCGGGCTTTTTCAATTAGTCCGAAAATCTTATTTGCTGATGAGCCAACAGGCAACCTTGATGCAGAAACCAGTGGAAAGGTGATGAAACTTATATTTGATTTGAACAAAGAGTCTGGTACAACTCTGATATTGGTGACTCATGATATGGAGCTCGCATCAAAGACACAACGGATCATACGTATCAGAGGCGGAGAAATTTCCTCTGATGAAACTATTGAAAATTAATCCTCATAGTAATCTCCATTACTATGGTTCCAAATATGTCGACATGATAAAACTAATTCTCTGATGAGAAAACAGGATCAGGAAACAAACATGCAGGAAGATAAAAGCATAGGCTTGTCCTGGCTTTTTACTATGGCCTGGCGCGACAGTCGCCGGAGCCGTTCCAGGCTGTTTTTGTTTGTATCTTCCATTATGCTTGGAATTGCAGCTTTGGTTGCTATTTATTCGTTTGGTGATAATCTCCGGCAGGATATTGATCAGCAGGCAGCCACGCTTATTGGAGCTGATCTAGTGGTTTCAACTAATAAGCCTGTAACGCCTGATGTCAGAAAGCTGATGGATTCAATAGGTCGCGGGGCACAACGATCGCAGCAGCGCAGCTTTGCTTCGATGATATTGTTTACAGCAAGCGGTTCATCCCGCTTAGTGCAGGTACGTGCGCTGGAAGGTGAATTTCCTTATTATGGTAAGATCGAAACCAGTCCGGCGGCTGCAGAGCGGTATTTCAGGAAACAACGGGCAGCATTAGTTGATAAAACACTGATGCTTCAGTTTAATGCGCAGATAGGTGATAGTATTAAAGTTGGGGAAGTTACTTTTAGCATAGCAGGTATATTGAATAAAGCGCCCGGACAAACAGGTATATCCTCTTCAGTTGCTCCCGTGGTTTATATACCAATGCAATATCTTGATCAAACCAAACTAATGCAAAAGGGGAGCAGGATCAGTTCCTTCTTTTTTTATAAGTTTAAAAAATATCAGGATGCAGAAAAGCTTTCTAAAAAGATAGAACCCCGACTGGAATATTATGATCTTGACCAGGATACCATTGAATCGCAGAAACGGGATACCGGAAAGTCATTCTCAGATCTCACTAACTTTCTTTCATTGGTTGGATTTATCGCACTGCTACTGGGTTGTACCGGGGTGGCCAGCGCCATACATATTTACATTCGTGAAAAAATAGCCACGATTGCAATTCTACGGTGTCTGGGAGCGAGCGGCTATCAGGCCTTTTTTATTTATCTTATACAAATAACAAGTATCGGCTTTTTGGGATCAATTGCAGGAGCGATGTTAGGTACTCTGATTCAACATATATTACCTGTAGTGTTGAAAGATCTTTTACCTGTAGCCATTTCGGTAAGTATTTCCTGGAAAGCGATATTTCAGGGAATTGCACTGGGAACAATTATCTCCATACTGTTCGCTCTTTTACCACTGATTTCTATCCGGAATATTTCTCCGTTAAATACACTGCGGATCTCCCTGGGAGACACCAGGCTATTTCGGGATCCGGTTAAATATTTTGTATACCTGCTGATTGTGCTTTTTATTGCAGTATTCAGTTATATGCAACTTGGTGCATGGAAACAGGCCTTGTATTTTACTTCTGGAGTACTGACAGCATTCCTCATACTATCCGCTGTGTCATGGGGACTTATTTACCTTGTACGTCGGTTTTTTCCAACATCCTGGAGTTATTTATGGCGGCAGGGATTAGCTAACTTATTCAGGCCCAATAATCAAACACTTATTCTAATTGTTTCTATTGGTCTGGGAACAACATTTATCAGTACCCTTTTGCTGGTGCAAAATGTTCTTTTAGACCGGGTTACATTATCTGCAAGCGGCAACCAGCCCAATATGGTTTTGTTCGACATTCAATCAAACCAGAAAGATGAAGTTGCAGAATTAACGCGCTCACAGGGGTTCCCTGTTCTGCAGGAGGTCCCAATTGTAACCATGCGTGTGGATGAGGTAAATGGCTATACAGCTGCTGAAGTGAAAAAAGATACCACGCTGGAAGTGTCCAAACGAGCATTTAGTTCCGAATTGAGGGTAACCTTCCGGGATTCGCTTACCGATTCGGAAACAGTTACAGAAGGAAAATGGTATGGCTCTGTAAAGAACGGACGGATATATGTTTCTTTGGAAGAAGGATATGCTCAACGGATTAAGGTAGCAGTAGGAGACGAAATTATATTTAATGTGCAGGGCGCACACATTTCAACCACTGTAGGCAGTTTGCGGCGGGTGGATTGGAACAGAATCCAAACTAATTTCAGGGTGCTATTCCCGGTGGGAGTTCTTGAGGATGCCCCGCAGTTTCATGTTTTATTAACCCGGGCACCCTCAACACAGGCATCAGCAAGGTTTCAGCAAATTCTGGTTAGCCGGTTTCCTAATATTTCAATAATAGATCTGGACCTCGTATTGAGCGTTCTTGATGAGATATTAACTAAGATTGGTTTTGTGATCCGGTTTATGGCTGCATTCAGTATCATTACCGGTTTAATTGTTCTGATTGCATCTGTACTGATAAGTAAATATCAGCGAATCAGGGAGAGCGTGCTCTTACGAACACTTGGGGCAAGCCGCAAGCAGATCCTTTTTATTACGGTTCTTGAATATTTTTTCCTGGGAGCATTAGCCGCATTTACAGGTATCGTTATTTCTATTGCCGCAAGCTGGGCGCTGGCACATTTTGTTTTTGAAACGCAATTTATCTTCAGGCCATTACCTGTTATTGTTCTGTTCTTCATAGTTCCTGCGCTGACTGTGTTTATCGGAATTCTGAATAGCAGAGGAATATTAAATAAACCTCCTTTAGAAGTTTTAAGAAGTGAAATATAATTAAGAAATCACGTATTTTTCTCTCTGGCTATACGTATTTATACGTGTCAGGTGCGATTTAATTTACCGATATTTGTTAGAAGCCCACTTTCCTTAATAAATTAATATTGCAATTTTGATTAAAGTCCTTTTAGCTGAAGACCATAATATTGTAAGAAATGGCATACGGTCGCTATTGGATATTGAGCCAGGTATCCAGGTAGTTGATGAGGCCATTAATGGTGCGCAGGCATTAGAAAAGATCAATGCCGGTTTGGAGGTTGACCTGATCCTTGCCGATATCAACATGCCTGAATTGACAGGTATTGAGTTAGTTAAGGCTGTCGCACAGGTTTCACCTGATACCAGGGTTCTGATCTTATCTATGTTAGACCATGAAAATTATATCATGGAAGCGATAAACAATGGTGCATGGGGATATTTGTTAAAAAATGTAAGTAAGGAAGAACTGCTGTTTGCAATCAAACATATTGCATCGGGCAGTAAATATATCTGTTCGGAATTAGTTTTCAGGATGCTTTTCAAGCCTTCGTCAGTCTATGGTACCCAGCTTGATGAAAAAACAGTTAGCTCCCTTTCCAAAAGGGAAATAGAGGTGCTAACCCTTATTGCTGAAGGCAATACCAATATGGAGATCGCAGATATGCTGTTTACCAGCCGCCGTACAGTAGAGGGACACAGACAAAACCTGATTGAAAAAACGGGAGTAAAGAACACGGCTGCTTTAATAAGACTTGCAGTAAAAAGCGGCTTAATAGGTTAACCTGGCCTCAAAATAATCACTCTTCATATACTGTGTGTTATATCGTAAAATAGCATTTCTAAATTCTTAATTTTAGACATTAACTGCTTACATGTCAGATAAAAAAAAATTTAAGGAGTCAAAAATTAAAGAAAATGAATCTGGAACCCCTAAGGGAAGGAAGAATCAGGAGTTAACAACGGAAAGCAAGAACAGTTTATTTCCAATAGTTGGAATGGGTGGGTCTGCAGGTTCATTTCATGCATTTGAAAGCTTTTTTAAACACATGCCAACTGACAGTGGTATGGCATTCGTTATAATACTGCATCTGGATCCAAGCCATAAAGGCCAGATCGCTGAGGTTTTTCAACCATATACCGCTATGCCGGTACAGGAAGTTAAGGACGGGACTATCGTTAGGCCGGATCATGTGTATATAATACCGCCAAACAAAGATATTGGTATACATAACAAAAAACTTTTGCTATTAACGCTATCCAAGCCTAATGGTATGAGGCAGCCTATAGATTATTTTCTGCAAAGTCTGGCCGAGGACCAGTGGAATAAAGCAGTGGCAGTTATTTTTTCAGGAATGGGTTCGGATGGTGAAACGGGGGTGCGGATGATTAAAGAAAAGCTTGGTATGGCTATGGTGCAGGATCCGGAAACTGCTGAATATAGAAGTATGCCTGAAGCTGCAATAGGTACCAATCTGGTTGACTATGTACTTGCTCCAGAGGATATGCCTGTTAAACTCATTCAATACCTCAGGCATCCTGTTCTTAATGATGAACCGAGTGAAAAACTACGGGGTGAGATCAGGGACGATCGGAATTTGCAAAAAATATTAATGTTAATACGCTCTAAAACAGGACACGATTTTTCATTATATAAAAAAAGTACGATCAGCAGGCGGATTGACCGTCGGGTAGCTTTTCATCAGCAACCTGATTATGCACATTATATTAATCATCTCAGGGAAAATCCAGGCGAAGTGGACGTGCTGTTCAATGAACTGCTGATTGGAGTAACTAAATTTTTTCGTGATCCAGAAGCTTTTGCGGCATTAAAAGATAAAATGATTTTGCTGCTGCAAATGAAGCCTGTTGAGGAGCCTGTTCGTGTTTGGGTGGCCGGATGTTCAACAGGTGAGGAGGCATATTCGATTGCCATGCTGCTTATTGAGATTTCAGAAATTTTGCGGACAAGGAAAATATCGAAAATTCAAATTTTTGCTACTGATCTTGATGCTGAAGCTATTGAACATGCCAGAGCGGGAGTTTATCATTCGAATATAGTTGCCGATGTGTCAAGTGAACGGATCGACCGATTCTTTATCAGAAAGGATAACTTGTATTCCGTAAAGAAGGAGCTGAGGGAAATGATTGTTTTCGCTCAGCATAATGTTATCAAAGATGCTCCTTTTACCCGTCTGGATCTGCTATGCTGTCGAAATGTGATGATTTATTTAACTACTGATCTGCAGAAAAAGATCATTCCTGTATTTCATTATGCACTTCATGAAAAGGGAATTCTTTTTTTAGGGACTGCTGAAACTATCGGAGGTTTTAATGACATGTTCACCGCATTGGATCCCAAATGGAAAATTTTTACCCGTAAGGTCGGATCTTCCAGTGTTGGCAAAATGATAGATTTTCAATTTAATATTTCAAGGCAAAATTTCACCTTAAGTTCTGAAGCGTCACCTAAGCCATCCGGAAGAAAGGGATTATCGGATGAGTTTAATAAAATCATCCTGGAAGAATATTCACCGGCTTCAGTACTGATTAATGATAGAGGCGATATTCTGTATATAAATGGTAAAACAGGTAAATATCTTGAACTGCCATCTGGCGAAGTGGCTATGAACATTATCCACATGGCCCGTGAAGAATTAAGATATGTTCTTGGTAACGCAATACATGAGGCCCGTCTTCAAAAAAAACTGATCCATGTCAATGATATTAAGCTTAAAGAAGATGGAAAAGTCAGGAAAATAGACATAAAGGTCAATGTGCTGGAAAGCAACTCTTTGCATGGATACCTTATTGTAGTATTTGAGGACAAGGGTATAATTGAAGCCGGCCGAAAAACCGTAAAAAAAGATGCGGCATCAATTACAGCTGTTGAAGAACTTGAGAAAGAGCTGATGTATACAAAACAGCAGTTGCACGGTACTATTGAACAAATGGAGACTTCGGTAGAAGAGCTTAAATCTACTAATGAGGAACTTCAGAGCACCAATGAAGAGCTTCAAAGTACTAATGAAGAATCACTCACTACTAAAGAAGAGATGCAATCATTAAACGAAGAGTTAATGACCATTAACCAACAATATCAGAATAAAGCAGAGGAACTTACTCTTCTAAATAATGATATGAAAAATCTGTTGGATTCAACAGAGATCGGTACTATTTTCCTTGACAATAATCTTGATATACTCCGGTTTACGCCTCAGGTGAAGAAGTTATTTAATGTCATTGTCTCAGATGTCGGCCGTCCGATTACGCATGTGGTATCTAATTTTAATTACCCTTCTATTGAAGAGGATATCAAGGAAGTTGTTGATAAGCTTACAGTGAAAGAATTGGAAGTTAGAACAAAAGAAGGGGAGTGGTATGCCGTTCGGATTATGCCTTATCGTACCCTGGACAACTTCATCAACGGGGCGGTTCTGACTTTTAATAAAATTACTCATTACAAGCAGATGGAGTTTCAGCTTAAAACGCTTGAAAACTATGCCACATTGTTATTTAACCTGTTAGATGAACCTGCAATACTTCTGGATAAAAAGTTGAATTTAATGGAATGCAACAAAGCTTTTTTAAAAGCATTTCATTTAAAAGAGAACGAAACAAGGGAGCTTTCCCTGCAGGAGCTTATTCAGAAATATTGGAAAACAGAAAGCCTTGATAAGATATTAAAACAAGGTACAGATATCCCAATAAAATCTGATTTTAAAACTGAAGATTCAAAAGATGGGCATGTACAAACATTTACCATAACTACAAAGCCATTTATAAATGAGATGACAAGGGAGCCGCATTTGATTGTGGGAATAATTACAGAAAAGAAGGATATGTAAATGAGCGATCAGGAAAATACCCGTGAAGGCATGGAAGATATGCTTAACCATCTCAGGGAACAGGCGGAGAAGGCTATTGAAGGACGTATCAGCGAAGAAAACGTTCCGATATCGAAGAAGGATGTAAAAAGGATTTTCCAGGAATTACAGGTTCACCAGCTGGAATTGGAGATGCAGAACGATGAACTCCGTATTGCCAATGAGGAGCTTGAAATGCAGCGCATTAAGTTCTCAGGGATTTATGATCTGGCGCCTGTGGGCTATTTTATAATGGATAAAACAAGTATTATAGAGGAAGTGAATACAGAAGGACTTCGGTTGTTAGGGGTAACCAAAAGTTCATTGTTAAAACGAAGATTTCAGACCTTTATTTATACTGACGACCTGGAGAAATTTTTTAATTTCCTGAAAAGAATGCTGGATACCCGGGAACCTCAATCCTGTCAATTAAGGATCCTTGCCGGAAATAACAAGATTATTTATTGTCAGTTAGAGGGTACTGCGATCGGCAATATACCAGGCGTTATAACTCAATGCTACATTGCTGTAATTGATATTAGTGAACGTATTGAAGCAGAAAATAAACTTGCTGATACAAAAGAGCGGCTTGAACTTGCACTTGAAGCCTCTTCGGCTGGTACATGGGAAATTGATCTTAAAACAGGGAATTTATTTCTCGATAAATCAAATCATGAAATATGCGGCCTGACATTAGGGAACTTTAATGGAAAATATCAGAGTTTTATGAATCTGATCCACCCTGATGACCGGAAACGGGTTGATGATCATTTCAGAACTTCACTAAATAACGAGAAAGAGATTGATATTGAATTCCGTTTATCCACAGCAGTAAATAAAAGTTGTTATATATCTGCACGAGGACATATCGTAAGTGATCCGAACAGGTATAAGCGGTTTGTTGGAACCATGATGAATATTACGGAAAAGAAGTTGTTGGAGGAGGAGGCTACCAGGCTTCGTTTCGACCAGCAGCGCAATATTACAGCAGCAATACTGCTCGCACAGGAAAACGAGCGCAGAAGGATAAGTGAAGCGCTGCATGATAGTGTCAGCCAATTACTTTATGGAATAAAACTGAATCTCCAGCAAATTGATAATAAGGCCGGGGGGCCAAATCTTAAGAAAGTAAAAAATCTTATCGATGCAGCCATTAATGAAGCCCGAAATATTTCTTTTGAACTCGCCCCCTCAATACTCACCGATTTTGGTCTGCCTGCTACATTAACTGAGATGGCTAAGCGGTTATCCACAAACTCATTGACCGTTAAAGTTACAGTTGATATTGGTGAACGCCTGCCACTTTCTCTGGAGGTTAATATCTTCCGTATTTTGCAGGAGTTAATTAATAATTGCATTAAACATTCAGGTGCAAGTATGGTTACCCTTGCTATAAGACGTAAAAATAATTCCATTCAAATACGTGTGAAAGATAATGGGATGGGAATTAATTTAAAAGAAATTAACAGCCCCACCAAAGGGTCAGGCCTTAGCAGTATCAGGAACAGGCTTAGTTTATATAACGGTAAGATCAAATTCGAGTCGCAACCTGATAAGGGAACAACAGTTTATATTTCCCTGGATGATATAGATGTGATCATGTAAAATTCCCAAAGCATATTTATCACCACAATAAAAAAAAGGTAAATAACAACAGGTATTCAATTTTGTTTTCTAAAACACGTAGTTATCCTCCTCATTTTCAGTAGTTATAACCTTTTTACGAACTTTCATCCGGGTTATATTTGTATATACAACTGAAAAACATGCAGACAACTCTCACCCCTACCTTACTGGATTTTTTAACCCACCAGGGTTATAAATACTTCTTATCAAAAACTATGGTAGCTGATACCCCCAACGGGTTCAGTGTTAAAATAATGCTTACCCCTGTAGTAAACAGGCCGGATATCAGATCTCTTCCCCAGGGGTTTGATACTTACTTTCAAATCACTAAAGAGCCCAGGCAAATGGCCCAGGGAATTGATGATACAGAAATAACTGTAAGATTAAGCGAAGATGATAGAAATACTTTCGAAAAATTGAATTTGCGGGTTGGTTAGAGACTCGAATACATTTCTTAACATTTTACCTATTTTTTATGAATAAACGAATCTTAATCGTCGAAGACGACCATGATGTGGCAGAAATGCTGGAATTTATCCTGAATGATGAAGGTTTTGCTACCCGCAAACTGAATTCCGGAAAAGATGTATTTACTACGATAGACCAATTTCACCCTGATCTGGTTCTGATGGACTATATTTTACATGGAGGAGGGTTAAACGGAGCTGAAATCTGCCGGAAAATTAAGGATGATTCGAAAACAGAACGAATTCCGGTTATTATCATTTCTGCCAGTACAAAATCAAAAATAAAAGATTCCCTGCAGTGCGATCTCTTTATTGAGAAACCTTTTGACCTGCACTTCCTTGTAAGGCAGATCAATACATGCATGCATCTAAGACCGCAATAAGTTATGTGTCTGGTTGGTTTTTTATCGGGATGTTGTTGTCAACGTATAATTCAGGAAGTATATCCCTCGGGGAACTTCATATAAAAGCGAAGTCGGAGGATTCCTCTCTTCGACTTCGCTGCTGATTGCAAGTATTGATGTGTTCTATATAAGGCTTACACTTCGTTTAACAAATTCTGTCAACTCAGCACCGCTAAGCATTCCCTGGGATAATAAAGCCAGATCAAATGCTTGTTTGGCAAGCGCGGTTTTCTCATCCTCATTCTCTGTTTGAGCAATGCGGGTTATAAGTGGATGATTTGCGTTTATTGCTACCTTATAATTGTCGGGCATAGAGCCATAGAAGCCCATGCCGCCGCCCATGCTGGCCATATCTTTCATTCTTCTCATAAATTCATCCATGGTAACATGCACGGGAAGTTCGTCAGGGTTAAGGCTTTCAATCTCAATTTTCATGTTCGGTTTCTGAATGGTTTTTTCAAAAACTTCTTTTACCTTATTTGCCTGTTCTTCGGTAAGAACATGTTCCGGTGCATCTTCTTTTTGAATTAACTTATCAATAACATCAGAATCAACACGTTTTAGCGAGGTTTTTTCCAGCTTTTGTTCTAACTGACTTATAAAATGATTGTCAATCGGGGAATTCATTACCAGTACATCATAATCTTTCGTTGTTGCCGATTGAATAAATGCATCTTGTTTCGCAGCATCTGTAGTATACAGGTAAACTACAGATTCATCTTTCCCGGTTTGCAGCGGTTTTACTTTCTCGCGATATTCATCCAGGGTGAAATGTTCATTTTTGGTATTCGTTAACAGCGCAAAGTCTTTTGCTTTTTCATAAAACTTCTCTTCGCTGATCATACCGTATTTTACGAAGAGGCCAATGTCCTGCCATTTCTCTTCAAATATCTTGCGGTCTTTTTTGAAGAGTGAAGCCAATTTATCTGCCACCTTTTTCGTAATGTAGCTATTTATCTTCTTCACGTTGCTATCTGCCTGCAGGAAGCTGCGGGATACGTTCAGCGGAATATCCGGGGAGTCGATCACACCGTGAAGCAGCATCAAAAACTCCGGAACGATGTCCTTTACTTCATCGGTTATAAATACCTGACGGGAGTATAATTTGATCTTATTTGGTTTAAGCTCAAAATCGTTCTTCAGTTTTGGAAAATACAGAACTCCTGTAAGATTAAAAGGGTAATCGACATTCAGATGTATCCAAAATAACGGGTCTTCAGAGAAAGGATAAAGCTCTTTATAAAATGCCAGATAATCTTCGTCTTTAAGATCTGCTGGTGCCTTGGTCCATATCGGGTTAGGGTTGTTTATAATGTTATCAACCTCAACAGATTTGTATTTCGGTTTGCCTTCCTCATCCTGGCCATCAGGCAATGATTCGGTTTTGGTTCCAAACTTAATCGGAACAGGTAAAAACCTGCAGTATTTATCGAGAATGCCCTGTAATTTATACTTGTCAAGAAATTCTTTTGAGTCTTTGTTTATATGCAGGATAATATCGGTTCCCCGTTCGGTACGGGTTCCTTCCGTGATCTCGAACTCAGTGCTTCCATCACATATCCACCGGGCCGGTTCAGCGCCTTCCTGATATGATAACGTGTTGATCTCTACCTGATCAGAAACCATGAACGCAGAATAAAATCCGAGACCGAATTTTCCGATCAGTTCATTAGCGTCTTTGGAATCCTTAAATTTTTCTACAAACTCCTCAGCTCCTGAAAAAGCGATCTGATTAATATATTTTTTTATTTCATCAGCTGTCATTCCTATACCGCGGTCAGAAATTGTCAGCGTTTTTTTCTTTTCATCAAAAGAAACCTCTACCTGCAGATTACCGAGGTCGCCTTTATATTGACCCAACGACGATAACCTTTTAATTTTTTGTGTTGCATCAACAGCATTTGAAACCAGCTCACGAAGGAATATCTCATGGTCTGAATACAAAAACTTCTTAATAATGGGAAAGATGTTTTCCGTATGGATCGAAATTGTACCTTTTTCTTGCATAGTTAGTTTTATTTATTCTATTTGTCCTAGAATTATCAAGGGTTGTTCCAAAGTTGAAAAATTGTCAAAGTGGCAGGAATAAAAATTGTTAACAATCCTAAACTTTTGCTGTTATAAACAAGTATTAACACTAAACTTTTTAATATGAAATCACTTTTTAAATTCCCAGTTTTTCCAGGCGCAATGATATTGATGTTATCTGCTTTTCTATTTGGATGCTCCAGTACACGTACTCCGGCATCATCTGCAAAACAGGCAAAAGGATCAATATCAGCTACAGGTACTCAAACACCGGGTAATGGTACAATAACTTTTAAGCAGCAGGATGGGAAAGTGGTAATGAATGTATCTGTTTCTTTTCCATCAAAAGCCGGACAAAGTGTAGCTGTACATCTTCATGAACATGGCGATTGCGGTAATTCAGGGAATGATGCACATGGTC
>DASWTL010000207.1:0-11662 GCA_036402155.1 Sphingobacteriaceae bacterium
CCAAGAAAGTTTTTTGAGTAAGAGTATTTTTTACCACTTAGTGTATTTGTTCGAAAAAATAAAGGCCAGCTGGGTAGTCGTCCACGCCCTGCTTTAGTTAGCGCGGTTTCAATACCAACAGCATCTCCTTCATAAAACCAGGGGGGGAGCGTAACACCAAAAATGGCCAGGCCCAGGCCCTCCAAAAATGGGCGTCTTAGGTGGCCCGTTAGTTTGTCAAATTGTACTACATGCCTAAGCTCATGAATCGCCAAACTATTTAACCAATCCTGGTAATCAAACTCCTGGGGTGGGGTGGTAAAGAATTCTGACCGGCGGGGTGCAAGCTGTACAAATCCATTAGATGAAGTACTCTGATTTTGTAATATGATCGAGATCTTTCTGGGTTGTTTCCCCAGACTCTTGCTTGCCTTTACTATTAAGAGGTCAAGCGTATTTGCCATTCTGTGTGCTTCAGTTTCGAATTCGGTAGGGTAGATGATTTGAAAATGTGAAGTGTGAATTTGTCGCCATTTTAGGGATGGGGGATTTTGCTCGCTATCGAAAAGCTGACCAAAAACCGGTAGTGAATTAAATATTAATATAAATAATGTTAGTATGTTGATAAATAAATTGTTATGAAGTATTTTTAAGCGCATTTTTATTGATTGCTAATTTATTTAGTATTTAAAAGTCATTTATGGCTGAGTTATCTACTATTCTTATTTACTTGATACTATATAATTTCATGGTTTTTAATGATATATAAATTATATAGTTGTTTACTGTTATTCGCTTTTTTTCTAAATATACGAATTAAAATCAGGTTATTCTGCCGGATGCTATGGTATATATAATTACACCGAAGGAATTTGCAGCTCAAGATTATTTCAATAGATTACCATTGTTGTGATGAAAGAAGGAACTAGATTTTTTGGATTGGGCGTGATAGCTGTCCCTCGAATTTTAGATGATTTAACAGGGACGTCCGGGGACGTTAGGCAACTGTCTTTTTCGCAAGGATGAAAGTTCGCCGGGGATTATATTTGACAGGTAAAGTGGTTCTGTTTTTAGTATTATCATACCCATTGGCATTAGGTGGAATTTAGTTGAAACACTGGGGTAACTTATTTTTGGACCCGGTAACGGAGTCGGATTTATGTCCGGTTTTGGTCGAATGATCAGCGGCTATTTTCCTTAATTGATGTGATCGATCAACAAGGATTTCAGTGCTAAAATGATTGGTGTATTAGATCCGGTTTGTTCCGTGTGGTGGTTTTTTCGTGTGCGATTAATTAGCCACACGCGGCGGATAAATTGGAGCTTAGTGTATTTTATTTAATTATCCAAGGGGTAGGGTTTTATTCAGCCTTCGTTTTTCGAGCTTGTTTTTAATGAACGGATGCAGAAAGATTGATGATAAAATAACCACAGCTCCGGCATAGAATCCTGCCGTCATTTGCTCATTTTTTCCAAAGAAAATGAAAGCCAGTATGATCCCGTAAATCGGTTCCAGATTAGTTATTAAAGCCACCCTGAAGGCTGTTAAATGTTTCATCACCGAAACACCTGCAACGTACGCTATGGAGGTACAGATGATACCCAGAATCAGCAGATAAATCGTGTCGGCAGTATTTAACTTCATAGAGGCGTTAAAACCGTTTGTTAAAAGCATGTAAACAGATATCCATACCCAGGCGCCAATAAGCTCATAAAAGCTGATAATTGGAGCTGGGCGGTTCTGAACCTGCTTGGAATTAATAATGGAGAAAAGACTTCCGCAAAAGGCAGATAATAGTCCGAGAATGATACCGGTAGTATACCTGGTCTCGAATTTAAAAATAAGGTATATTCCAAAAATGATCATTAAACCGATGATAATTTCCAGTCGGGAAATCCTGGATTTTTTAAGTATCGGTTCAAGGATAGCAGTAAAAAGTGTGAGTGATGATAGGCAAACCATGCCTACAGAAACATTAGATGATTTAATAGACTGAAAAAACAATATCCAATGTGCACCGACAATAGCACCTGTGAAAAATAATTTAAAAAATACTTCCCTTGTAATTTTGCGGGGTGTATCCGTAAATTTAAAGTAAATAAACAGTGTTATAAAGGCAATCAGAACCCTGTACCATACTAAATGTACTGCAGTTATGGAGATCAGTACACCTAATATCCCTGTAAATCCCCATACCAAAACAGTAATATGAAGTGTGATTAAACTTCTTTTTGGAGATACCTGGCCAGGCATTATTTTGGCGCTTTCATTAGCAGATAAACACCCAGGCAGCCAAATATAATATTAGGGATAAATACTGCAACAATTGGCGGGAGGCCGCCTTTTAGTGCAAACATATTGGCGAACTGCATAGACAAGATGTAAGTAAAGCTGAAGAGTATTCCTAATCCAAGAGGCAAACCTATTCCGCCCCGTACTTTTCTTGAAGAAAGTGAAACACCCATTAATGTTAATATAAATGATGCAAAAGGGTATACAAACCGCTTATACTTTTCAAGCTTCAGATCGGTCATGATACCGGTCCCCCTGATCTCTTCTTTGCGGATACGGTCATTAAGCTCGGTCATGCCCATAGCCTGGAAAATATTGTTATAAGTTTCAAAATCTTCCGGACGCATATCTAAAGTAGTATCTTTTTTTACACCTGCGATCAGGTTTTCTTTCAGTCCGTTGATCGTTCTAATCGAGTAATTTTCTATATTCCATTTCCTCTTAACCGAATCCCACGCTATCCGGTCAGCTACTAATTTCTCTTTAAGTTCATCACCTGAAAATTTTTCGAGTGCGAATTTATACCCGATATTATAGGTGTTATCAAAGTTTTCAATGTACACATAAGTATCCTTATCAAGCTGCATATGGGTATACAGCTTGGTGTTATTGTCATTCGGATCGATATAAATATTTTCAAAATCAATTTTTAATTTATTGGTTTTGGGGATAATAAAAATATTAGAAAGGAGCGAAAACAGGAAAATGATGAAGGATGCTATAAAATAGGGGCGCAAAAACCTTCCAAAACTTACACCACCGCTTAAAATTGGTACTATTTCAGTTTGGTCGGCCATTTTGGCTGTAAAGAAAATAACAGCAATGAAATTTATTAACGGGGATAACAGGTTAATATAGAAAGGAATGGCGCCGGTATAAAACTCGAATACAATCTTTTCGAGCGGTGCATTATATCGTAAAAAGTTGTCTAAATGCTCCGATACATCAAAAATTACGAAAATAACAATAAAAATTGCCAGGGTAAACACATAGGTTCCCAGGTATTTTTTAATGATGTACCAGTCGATTATTTTTATCATTTAGTTACAGACGTTGTGATACCTGCTTAACCATACGTTCTTTCCAGTCATAAAATTCGCCGGAAATTATCTTATTACGAGCCTCAGTTACTAACCACAGATAAAAGTGAAGGTTATGTAACGTGGCGATCTGTGCACCCAGTATTTCCTTTGCATGTACCAGATGACGAAGATACGCTTTAGAATAGTTACGGTCTGCAAACAGATCACTATCTTCCTCTATAGCAGAGAAATCATCTTTCCATTTTTCATTGCGGATATTAATAATACCGTTTTTGGTGAACAGCATTCCGTTACGGGCGTTTCTTGTGGGCATTACGCAGTCAAACATATCCACTCCTAACGCAATATTTTCAAGAATATTTACCGGCGTACCCACACCCATCAGGTATCTGGGTTTATCCACCGGAAGAATATCACAAACGAGTTGTGTCATTTCATACATCTCTTCTGCAGGTTCCCCAACTGATAGGCCGCCAATGGCATTTCCTTCACGTTCAAATGAAGCAATAACTTCTGCCGACTGTTTTCGCAGATCTTTATATACGGATCCCTGCACAATCGGGAAGAGGGTTTGGGAATAGCCATATTTAGGCTCCGTTTCATCGAAGCGGTTGCAGCATCGCTTTAACCATCTGTGGGTCATTTCTATTGATCTTCTGGCGTAGCCATAATCGCAGGGGTATGGAGTACACTCATCAAAAGCCATAATTATATCGGCGCCAATGGTACGCTGAATATCCATTACACCTTCGGGTGTAAACAGGTGCTTTGAGCCATCAATATGTGAACGAAAAGTTACTCCCTCTTCTTTTATCTTTCTTACTTCTGCTAATGAATATACCTGGTACCCGCCGCTGTCTGTTAATATGGGTTTGTTCCATCCATTGAATTTGTGCAGGCCGCCTGCTTTTTCCAGAACATCTAAACCGGGGCGTAAATATAAATGGTAGGTGTTTCCAAGTATGATCTGGGCCTTAATATCTTCATCCAGTTCGCGCTGATGCACTGCCTTTACTGATCCAGCTGTACCAACAGGCATAAAAATCGGTGTTTTTATGATGCCATGATCCGTAGTGATTTCCCCAGCCCGTGCCTTCGTTAATTTGTCTGAGACCTCTAATTTAAATTTCATGCGTATTCATGTTGGGGAGAAATAGCTGCAAAAATAGTAAAATGCAATCTTTACAGGTTTCTTATTTTATTAGGGATGTAAATGTTAGTTAAAAATCAGAACTTTGCGCTTCATTAAAAAAGCAGGATTTGGTAGATCTGTTATACATTATTGTTTTTGTTTTATTCCAGTTAAGCTTTCTTCTGCAGCTTTATTACGCATTTGTAGTCCATAAGCGGCTTTTCAATTATAAAGTTAATGGTCAACTGACCGATGTTGTTAATCCTGTTTCCATTATAATATGTGCCAGAAATGAGCAAAATAACCTCCAAGACAATCTACCGTCTATTTTAGAACAGGATTATCAGGATTTTGAAGTTGTAGTAGTAAATGATTGTTCTGTTGATGATTCACACCTTGTGTTAAGGGATCTTTCTGCAAAATATAAGCATTTGAAGGTTGTAGCGATTAGTGAGCATGAACGCTTTAAACATGGCAAAAAATTTGCCGTTACCCTGGGAATTAAAGCTGCAAGAAATGAATTTCTGCTTTTCACGGATGCTGATTGCAGGCCATCCTCGGCATTATGGCTGAAAAGGATGCAGCAGCACTTTGCGGATGAGCGTACTGAAATTATATTAGGGTATTCACCATATCAGCGCTTAAGTGGCTTTGTTAATATGCTGATCAGGTTTGAAACATTTTTCACGGCATTAAACTATCTTGCATTTGCTTTGCATGGTACGCCTTATATGGGCGTAGGCAGGAATATGGCTTATAAGAAGTCTCTTTTTTTCCGCGGAAAGGGATTTGCTGCTCATATGCATATTCCATCTGGCGATGATGATCTCTTTGTAAATCAAAACGCAACCGCCTTTAATACAGTTATAGAAATCCACCCTGACAGCCATGTTTGGAGCGAACCCAAAAAAACGTTTTCTGAATATTTTACACAGAAATTACGTCATCTGGGAGCCGGAAAGGCATATAAAAAAGCGCATCAGAAGATGCTGACCATCCAGTCGGCATCAGCAATTGGGTTTTATATTTTCCTTTTTTGTTTGATCATTCTTCAGGCGCAATGGTACCTGATTTTACCTGCATATTTAATCAGACTTGGCGTATTATGGTTTATATACCGTCCTGTATTTAAAAAGCTTGGTTATCCTGATTTGGCCTGGTGGCTTCCCGTTTTCGATTTCATTTACTATTTTTATATTCTTGCTCTCAGCATCATTACGTTATTCAAGAAGAAAGTTAGATGGAAGTAAATCCGAATTTTTCTGCAAATGCTAAAAATGACTTCGGCCTTGTAAACAGGGCTAAAGACGGTGATCAGAAAGCATATGCAGATCTCATGCAGCGTTATAAAGATTCCATTTATTTTATGGCTCTTAAAATGGTAAATAACAAGGACGATGCCATGGATCTCACAGTGGAGACATTTGGGAAGGCGTTTGAAAATCTAGAAAAATATAAGCCCGATTTCGCCTTCAGCACCTGGTTATTCCGGATTGCTACCAATAATTGTATTGATTTTATCCGGAAAAAAAGGATAAGTCTGGTATCAATTGATACGTTAAACGATGATGGTGGTGAGGAACGGCCGCTGCAGATTAAATCGGATACATTAAACCCTGAAGAGGAATCAATAAAGCGGCAGCAGAGTAAAGAGTTAAAGGATATTGTCGATAAATTGCCTCAAAGGTATCGTACACTTATTGTTTTGCGATATTTTGATGAGCTATCGTATGAGGAAATTGCAAAACAGCTTGATTTGCCGTTAGGAACAGTTAAAGCCCAGTTATTCCGTGCAAGAGACCTTTTATCAAATGTTATTAACCGAAGAAAGAAGAACTCAAGCAGTGACTTCTGATCTTATTTTAAAATATTTTCCGGATCTTACACCGGACCAAAAGCAAAAGTTTGATAAACTGGATGAGCTTTACCGGTTTTGGAATGCGCAAATCAATGTGATTTCAAGGAAAGACATCGATATGCTTTATCTTCATCACATATTGCATTCACTGGCTATAGCTAAAGTTGTGCAATTCTTACCCGGTGAAAATATAATGGATGTAGGTACCGGGGGCGGATTTCCAGGTATTCCATTGGCCATTCTTTTTCCTCAAACTAATTTTCATCTGGTTGATTCTATAGGAAAAAAAATTAAGGTAGTGAAAGAGGTTTCGGCAGCTATTGGTTTAAAAAATCTGCGGGCAAGCCATGAACGTGCAGAGCAAATTCATGAAAAGTTCGACTTCATAATTTCACGTGCCGTTACCCAGCTTAAAGATTTTTATCCGTGGGTTAGGGGGAAATTTAATAAAGAATCGAGGAATAAATTACCAAATGGCGTACTTTACCTGAAAGGCGGCGATCTGCAACAGGAAATAAAAGATGCGGGTTTAAAACAGGTACAGCAGTTTCCTATAAATGATTATTTTGCAGAAGATTTTTTCGATACCAAATACGTGATCTATTTCCCAGCTCAATAAGTGTCTCTACTTCATCAATTAGCATTGTCGTTTTTACCCAGGGTAGGGGATGTAACTGCCAGGGCGTTATTAAGCTATTGCGGTGATGCAGAAGAAATTTTCCGGACAAAGAGTTCACAGCTTCAAAAAATTCCCGGTGTTGGAGGAATAACAGCAGAGGCGATAATCAATCACGAATGCTTTAGCCGGGCCGAAAAAGAGTTAAAATTTATAGAAAAGTATAAGATCCAACCGCTGTTTTGTACTGATAGCAATTATCCTAAACGTCTTAAAGCTTGTTATGACGCTCCGGTGCTTTTGTATTATAAGGGAAATGCCGATCTGAACGCGACGAAGATGGTTAGTGTGGTTGGAACACGCAAGGCTACCGAATATGGAAGAGATCTTTGTTCAACCCTGATCAGAGACCTGCAGGCACATAACCCGGTTATTGTCAGCGGACTGGCATATGGAATTGATGGCAGCGCGCACAAAGAATGTCTGAAAAATAATCTCGCGACGGTAGGGGTTTTGGGTCATGGTCTGGATCGGATCTACCCGGCACAGCATCGCCAACTCGCAGAAAAAATGCTGGATCACGGTGGTCTTCTTACAGAATTTCCTTCGGAAACAATTCCGGATCGTGAAAATTTTCCTAAGCGAAACCGGATAATTGCCGGAATATCTGATGTAACCATTGTAGTAGAAGCAAGCAGAAAGGGCGGCGCCTTAATTACTGCGGAGATAGCTAATTCCTATAATCGCGATGTTTTTGCATTCCCAGGGCGAAATAATGATGAATTTTCGGAAGGGTGCAATTATTTAATCAAAACAAACAGGGCTAACCTCATCTCATCTGTAGCAGACCTGGAATATTTATTAGGTTGGAATGAAGTTCAGGCAAATAAAACAAAAACCCAATTATCATTGCTGATCAACCTTTCGGAAGATGAACAGAAAGTTGCTGATATCTTGAAGGATAACGGTGTTACAGGGGTTGATCAGTTAGCTTTGCTTACTAAATTACCTCAAAGCAAACTTGCCGTTACCATCCTAGAGATGGAAATGCAGGGTTATGTGATTGCCATGCCGGGGAAGACCTATAAACTGGCTTAAATGGTATTAGGCCAGCTTTGTTTTCTTACATTTATCATGGCTGTTGCACTCTCAAAAGGTTAATTATTACTCTTTCTTTGGATAATCATATAATTCGAGTTTTCCAGTACCTTCACTGATCATTTTCCAGTCATCAAAAGGGAATTCAATTAATGCGACTCCGCATGTAGGTATATTAATGATGTCAGCATCGCATAAATTTGTTACCAGGTTTGTTATCCCAGGATTATGTCCGAAAAGTGCTATAAAATCATATTTATTTTCCAGATTATTAATAACCCGTAATAACGTTGCGGACGAAGCTTCATAGATCATGGACTCCTTAACAATGGCCGATTTCTTTATCCCGAATTCTTCTGCAAAATATTCTGCAGTTGTAAGTGCACGTTTAGCCGGACTGGTAACGAGTTGTTCTGGTATAAATCTTTTTTTATGCAAACGGTGAGCCATTTCAGGTGCGTTCTTATGGCCACGTTTATTTAGAGCGCGTTCAAAATCGGTTAAATTGGGTTCATCCCAATCTGATTTGGCATGCCTGACTATTAGAAGTTGTTTCATTTAGTGGTTAATCTAAAATGTTATTTTCCGTTACCCAGCAATTACCAGTCCATGTTATTAAGTTTCATCATTTATAAATCCGGAAATAGCATCCAGATCCTGATCATACATACATTTAAAATGGCCAAGCGGACACTTATTCAGGCCAAATTTTGAGCATGGCCTGCACGAAAGATTTACTCCTGCTACCATCACCTCATCAACCTGATATGGCTGTACGCCTAATAATTCAGGGATTGTGCTCCCCCAGATAGAAACAATGGGTTTATTAAAAGCTTCGGCTACATGTGTCAATCCGGTATCAAATCCCATCACCTTATATGCATTCTTAACCAGGAATACCGATTCATCAAAAGACAGCTTTCCGCAGGCATTATAAATAGTTGGATTTCCGCTTTGCTCTATAATCAGGGCATTCTTTTCAACATCAGATCCGCCAAGCAATACGATAGGCAGGTTTAATTTTTCGCAAAGCTCAATTATTTTTTCATTGGGCATTCTTTTGGTATTATGGGTAGCTCCAATGATAAAAGCAATATATTTCGTCTGGTGACTTATAGGTATGAGTTTGGTAATATCATAATCTTGCTTAATGAAATAATCAACAGGCTTTTGATCATTTATTACGCCAAGACCTTTCACGGTTTCCAGATACCGATCGACCAGGTGAACCGGCTTAACCAGGTTTATTTTGTACCGGATAGCCAGCCATTTTTTTAATCTTTCCTTTTTGTAGGTAAAAGATTTAACTCCCAAACGCAACTTTACAATTGTTGAGCGAAGACTATTATGCAGATCAATGATGTAATCGTAATTTTCTTTCTTTAAGTCTTTTATAGTCTCAGAAAGTTCAGGTTTTAATAAAATCAGGCGGTCGATATAGGGATTGTTATCAACCAGAAAGCTGAATTTATCCCGGGTAAGATAATGCACCTCCACACCCGATACCTGCTGTTTAATACAACGAATTACAGGGGTGGTGTAAATGATATCGCCAATAGAGCTGAAACGGATGATCAGGATTTTCAAATGGTCTGTTTTCTAGCCGGGTTAAGTGATTTTTTCTTCTGGAAAAACGCTGTTAACTCTTCCAAACTTAATGCGTTTAAACATTTAGCTGCTGATAATCCACCTTTACGGGCAACTAAGGTGCCATAATGCATATCATAAAACCCATCATTACGGTGGGCATCAGGATTTATTGAGAGTATGACTCCCTTTTCAAGGGCATACTGGTGCCAGCGCCAGTCCATATCTAACCGCAGTGGATTTGAATTCACTTCGATTACCACCTGGTTTGCCGCGCAGGCATCAATTATTTTTTTATGATCTATCGGATATCCACTTCGGCTCAGTAATAACCTTCCGGTTGGGTGACCTAGAATAGTGGTAAATGGGTTTTCAATAGCTGTGATTAACCGGCTGGTGGCTTTTTCTTCCGACATTTTAAATACCGAATGGATAGATGCCACTACAAAATCGAATGTAGCTAATACTTCATCAGAATAATCTAATTGGCCATCAAATAAAATATCCGACTCTATACCCTTAAATATGTGAAAAGGCGCCAGTTTATTGTTCAATTCATCAATTTCCTGGTGCTGCCGGATAATTTGCTCTTCTTTTAATCCCCCTGCATAAAAGGCGGTCTTTGAATGGTCTGAAATTCCGAGATACTCAAGTTTTAATTCATCACGGCAAAATATTGCCATCTCCTGCAGTGTATGTACGCCATCGCTCCAGGTACTATGATTATGAAGCGTGCCTTTAAGATCCTGGAAAGTGATCAGCTGCGGGATGGAGGAACTTTTTGCACGCTCTATCCATTCCGTGCCTTCACGCAATTCGGGTTCAATAAATTGCAGACCGGCTGATTCGTATACTTCATGCTCGCTTTCAGCATTTGATAATTCTTTGCCAAGCAGATTAATTATCTCTTCAACATGCTCGGTATCACCGGTTTGTTTAAACAATTGCCAGTAAAATTCCCTCTCGTCACAAAACCTGAAATAGATCTTTATTCCATTAGCAAATTCAGTTTCAACTCCCGCTTCATTCTGATGTTTAATGGTCAACCCGAGGCTTTCAAGTTCAGGTAATATGTGTTCTGAAGGCAAAGCAACCAGCAGATCAAGACCATCGAGGGTTTCACATCTTCGCCTGAATGCGCCTGTTAAGGAAATATTATCCGTATTCCAGAGCCCACGTAGCTTTTGAACAAAAGTTTCGGCAAAATTTTCTATTGAGGCATAGAGGACATGGCCACTGCTTGCCATTTTAAAATCAATCGCTTTTTTAATTTCCTCCTGGGTTTTAGCTCCGAAACCCTTTGCATCAACCAGGCGATTTTCGTTACACGCATAATACAGTTCACCAATGTTTTCAATGCCCAGCTCTTTCCAGATTATCAGCACCTTTTTTGGACCGATACCCTTCATTCCAAGCATTTCTACAATTCCCGGAGGTGTTTGTTCCAGAAGCTGATCCATTTCGGCAATTGAACCCGTAGTAACAAGCTCATGGATTTTTGTTGCCGTACTTTTGCCCATCCCATCAATTTTCTCCAGTTCTTCCGTCGTTTTTTTTGAAATGGAGAAGGGTAGCTTCCTGATCTTATAGGCAGATGCTGCAAGAGATTTTATCTTAAACTGATTATCTCCGTTAAGCTCCATTAGCTGACTGAGCAGGTTCAGTTGGTTGGAAATGGTTTTATTGTCCATGCTTTGCTTCAAAAATAATAAACCGCTATGGTTTGACGAAGCAGTTGACGGAATTATTAATATGGAGGCCTGAAAATTCTTATCTCATTAGCTATTTAAGCTGACCGTTTATAAGTACTTTTTTGATTTTTAATTCAGAATTAAAAAAGTAAATTAGTTTATAATTTGATTACTAGTGAGTTGTGTGATGCTGTTGAAATTTGTGCTGTAATTCTAAAGCTGTAAGAAATATACCGTGGAGGCCAGAGACCACACAAAAAACGGGGCATAACCGAAAGGCCATAAGAGTAGGAACCTAACACTCATAATCATGAACTGGTATTTAGAAGTATTAACCAATTATGTTGGATTTCGCGGAAGAGCAA
>DASWTL010000208.1:0-24871 GCA_036402155.1 Sphingobacteriaceae bacterium
AATATCTCCGGGAAAAAAGCGGCAGGGCTAGGTGCTTCCTATAGTCTTCCTGTCAAACAAACACTAAACCAGGGAGCGGGCCACTATGAGCAAACCAGCTCGTTCGTCACAGGTAATCTGGCTGGCATATTTCATATTATAGGAAGAACTGATTCTAAGTTCAGCTTATATTTTCCTATTAATATAAGCCTGGTGCATGGCAACATTAAGTATAAAGCTATCTCAAGCGGCGCAACCATTCCCGAAAACGAGAAATTAACAGGTCTTACAGTTAATCCCACTGTGGGTATGCAAGTTCGCATCGGTACGCCGATTGTATTTGGGGAAGCTGGTTTTGCATTTCCAGCGGGTAATACCAGTAATACGCGGACAGGTGTAACAGGGGAGAACCCGGTTCCCGGTCATTCAATATTACAAGTAGGCGTTCGTTTGCCTTTAGGAGGTTCTTCGGGAGATGCAAAAGGTAATGGCAGCAGTGGGAAGGGAGGCGGAAAACGGTCACCTCACAACCGGGGAGATGATTTTGTATAAAAATAACTTTACTTTTTCCCGTTGACGCAAATCACTTCTGACTGACTTTTTTCATAAGCAGTTTCATACCATGCCGATTAAATTTTACATCGGTTGATATTATTTTGTTATCCTTTATTTTAATCAGTTCTACAAAGGGTACTGTTATACCAGGAAAACAGCTTACCGAATCATATATAACACAGCATTCCTCTTCATCAGCAAAAATTGCTTTAATATCATTTTTAACCAGGATCCCTGAAACCGATGAATTAGCATGTTCTCTTATCATTTGAATATAATCCTTAGCTGAATGGAACTTCACCATTCCGTTAAACTCAAAATCGGGGTGCAGGTATAGATGAAGCTTGCCATGATCAAGTTTTCCAACAGCAGTGACATAAGCAGATATAAGCGTTTTGTTTCGCTCCGATAATTCATCTGAGGTTTCAGGATCTGGTTCGGTTGTTGAACTGGTATCAACCTCTGAAATTTGATACAGGGTATCTGCAAGAGCGGTTTGTAAAGTTTCTAAGACAAGGTTATCCTCCGTTTTAATAAGTGCCTGCGCTTTCGAAAGGTCCACATCAACCGTTTCTACTCCTTCAACATTTAGTAGTGCATTACTCACAACCTGGGCACAAGTTTCGCAAGTCATTCCTGAAATATTATACGTCATTTCCATAGCTATAATTTCAAAACATTACTATTTATCAAAAATAACTATCTATAAAAGGCAGTATGTTACATTATTGCCTGAATTTTTTACATAATTTATTGAAAATAGAAAAGACTATGGGATTACTAACCATCAACCAGGATGAAAAATACTCAGAAAAGTTTACCGGTACTCCATGTCGGGGCAGGAACATGATCGGCCTTATTCATTAACGTTTACATTTTTCATGATTTTAAAGATATCTCAACTGTAAAAAATATCTTTGCACTATGAATATCCTCTTACTTGGTTCCGGAGGCAGAGAAAGCGCCTTTGCATGGAAGATTGCTCAAAGCACTAAATGCACTCAATTATATATTGCACCGGGGAATGCCGGAACAGGCGCTTACGGAAAGAATATTGATATCAGTCCTACAGACTTTAACTCGATCCGGACATTTGCCATTGAAAATAAAATCGGGTTGGTTATTGTTGGTCCTGAAGATCCGCTTGTAAAAGGTATTCATGATTTCTTTCTGAATGATACAGACTTAAAAAACATACCGGTAATCGGACCGCAAAAGCAGGGAGCCATGCTGGAAGGCAGCAAGGATTTCTCCAAGCAGTTCATGAACCGTTATAATATTCCTACAGCAGCATCACGATCTTTTACTGCTGAAACCATTGAAGAAGGATTAAAATATCTGGAAACACATACTCTTCCTATTGTGCTAAAAGCAGATGGTTTGGCAGCGGGAAAAGGTGTTTTGATATTAGAAACTATTGAAGAGGCAAAAACAGAGTTAAAAGCCATGCTTCTGGACAGCAAATTTGGGGAAGCAAGCAATACAGTGGTTGTTGAACAGTTTCTGAAAGGGATCGAGTTATCGGTTTTTGTTCTTACTGATGGCATTTCGTATAAAATACTGCCGGAAGCAAAAGATTACAAACGCATTGGAGAGGGTGACACAGGCTTAAATACCGGTGGTATGGGATCTATTTCCCCGGTTCCGTTTGCTACACGGGAGTTTATGCAAAAGGTTGAGCAGCGCATCATTGTTCCCACTATAAACGGCTTAAAAGCTGAAAATATCCCTTACATCGGGTTTATATTTATTGGCCTGATAAAAGTTGAAGACGAACCTTATGTGATTGAATACAATGTTCGCATGGGTGACCCTGAAACAGAAAGCGTTTTGCCACGTATCGAAACCGATATTGTTGAGCTGCTTCTGGCTACTGCTCATCGAAAACTGGGGAGTATGCAACTTTCAGTGTCTCTAAAGACGGCAGCTACAGTAATGCTGGTATCCGGCGGATATCCGGGTGAGTACCTGAAAGGCCGGGCCATTTCCGGACTTCAGAATGTGGAAGATTCGCTGATTTTCCATGCCGGAACTGAAAAAGAGGATTCCATAATCAAAACATCCGGAGGTCGTGTACTGGCAATTACATCAGTTCAGGATGACCTGTTCACCGCCCTGCAGCAGGCTGTTGCCGACGCCGGAAGAGTTTACTATGATGGCCGGTATTTCAGGAATGATATTGGGTTTGATGTGCTGTAAGTAGTTAGTACGGAGCAGTTAGTAGTTAGTATCTGACTGGTTACAGCTGGGGATTAGGCCTCCCACGTCCTTCGACTACGCTCAGGATGACCTTAGCTGGCAACACTTACAACTTTCAATATACAACTTATTCAACTCCCATTGTAAGTAGTTAGTACTGAGTAGTAAGTATCAAGTAAGAAGCTGCTATTCCGAGCGTTGGGAGTTAATGGCTGCGAGTTAAGCTCCCACATCCTTCGACTTCGCTCAGGATGACCTTAGCTGGCAACACTTACAACGTAGCTGATATCAAAGCATTATATCTTATCGATTGCGGGTTAAACCACCCACGTCCTTCGACTTCGCTCAGGATGCCCCAAACCCACAACCCAAACCTACAACCTACAACTTAAAACGTACAACTCATCAAAACCCCAGCACTTCCTTAAGCTTTCTTCCAAGCTCTTCGCCGCGCAGGTTTTTGGCAATGATCTTTCCATTGGGATCTACCAGGAAGTTTTGCGGGATGGAGGATATATTGTACTGAACTGCAACTGCATTTTTAAAGTAGTTCAGATCCGATACATTGGTCCATGTGAGTTTATCCTGTTCTATAGCTTTAAGCCATCTGTCTTTATCATCCGGCCGGTCAAGCGACACGCCCAGAACGGTAAAGTTTTTATCCTTGTACTTGTTGTAGTTTGCTACCACATTTGGATTTTCATGACGGCAAGGTCCACACCATGATGCCCAAAAATCAATAAGAACATATTTTCCCCTGAAATCTGATAATTTAACGGGGTTGCCGGCAGTATCATTTTGAGTAAACTCCGGAGCCATAGAACCAATTGCTGTAGCCTTCCCTTTGGCAAATAACTCTGCAAACTGTTTTCCAAGTGCAGTACCCTTAACTTCAGCAGATAACCCGGAAAAAAGCGGCTCAACAACTTCAGCGTCAGGCTGTGGACCGCCAAATGCCAGTAACGCTTCCAAACTCACATACGAACCCGGATTCTCCTGTATGAACTTTTTGCTCACCGTTTTTATCTCTTCCTGAAAAACTTCTGCACGTTTTTGGAAACCCTGCCTGAAGGTCATCGACTTCCTTTGTTCTTCTGTGGCAGCATCGAACTCTTTCTTAAGATTTATTAGTTTATTGTTTACAGGTTGTATTAAACTTTGATATTGAATATAATCTTCATTGATCTTCAATCCTGAAAACTTTGCTTTAGAAACTGAATCTACCCCGGATATAATAATGTTTCCCTTGTCAATATATAGCTGTAACACATCGGCTGCACTCTGTTTTCTTAAGTTTTCAAACCCAATGCCCTTATGATCAAGTACCAGCATCCCTTTCACCGGATCGGCTATAGTTCCCTTAAACTCAAAATCTCCTTTTTTTACATCGGTAGAATCTATGATATTCCCGGAAGTCCCTCTGTATATCAAATACGCTTTAGCTGGAGCAGTTACTTTTTGGACATTCCCCTTTAATGAGAAGTTTGTTTGAGAAAAGCCAGATACTGGAAATAATGCAATAATTGCCAGAGTTAATATTTTCATTTGTTGCAGAAGTATTTAATAAAAAGTACGAAGTATTTAGTACTGAGTATCTAGTATTGACTTAAATACAAATTACTCAAACGATTTGAACCTTAAAATAGTACATATACGGATCAAACCAGTTTTTGATACGTTCGCCACCATAAATCAGGCATCTCACCAGCTACAGCATCCTTGTAATCTTCATAACGGCATGGAACCAGGTGATATCGTTCATTTTTTGACGCTCCCGTTGGATAAGGAACCTGCATCCACCAGCGATCCGTTTTCTTGCTTTTCACAAACACCAATTCATGTGAATTATCTTTTAAGGATGCACGGTATATCAGGTATTGAGATTTGGGTTGCAATGGAAAATCATTTTTGCGGTGATAAAATCCATCAATGAAATACCAGAGCATCTGAGCCAGAAGTGCTGCAGTTTGCCCGTTCTTATCAAAGGCCGGATTAAATTCATAAAAACCAATAGAAGTTAATTTATCATTTAAACCTGCATACCTGCATAACTGGCAGGCTTCTTCTCCGTAAAATCCATTGGGTGTGGCATTGGCATTGGCTCCGGCATCCGATGAACGTATTGCTGATATATCAAAGCTTATCATATTTGCATTGCGGATAACAGGCTCAGCAGTATTGGTCTTTCCGTAAAAATCTCCTAACCGATGTGCATCAAAATATAGCTTCTCCATCAGCTTTAAGCTTTCCTGATTTACAAAATACGTTTGATAGCCAATGTTGCTGTAATTAAAAAGGTAATTCGGCTCATGCAGAAATATCCTGTTCAGATAAGCGAATGAGGTAGTTTCTACCATATTACCGGCATTTTCGTCCAAATCAAATTTTGGATCAATAACCAGCAGATCTACCTTCTGTTCAAGCTCTTCGTACGCAATATACTGAGCATAAGTAAGGTCCTGCCCGCCCCCTAAAATTACCGGCAAAATATTTTTTTTAATAAGCTCCGATACAGTTGTCTTAAGCGCAAAATAAGTATCCGTTATTTTATTGCCTGCTTTTATATTTCCCAGATCCGCAATCTTTGTATTGTATGGCCCCTGGTTTAACTGATAAAATTTTTCGCGCACATAATCCGGCCCTAAAGCACATCCCTGATTATTTATTGCGTTCCGGTCTTCCTGTACTCCAATTAAAGCAATATTAAAATTCCCGCTATCCAGGTCAGGGAAATCAGATGTATATATTTCTGCAACAGAACCCATCTGACTGGTAAAAAAACCCTGTGCCGGCGTAAATCGGGAGCTATCAATTGGTGAAAAGAAATCAGCTAATGACATATTATTTATGGTTCTGTAACAGGACTTGTCGTATGCTTTGAAGAAACACTATATAAAGGCATTGCACCAAATATCCACTTTATTCAATTACTTTTGAAAGCATTTTAAAAAATTTCAGCTACGATGATTTTGGTAACAGGGGCAACAGGCTTTCTAGGTTCTGAGGTAATTACACAACTTCTGAAGCGAAATACTGCTATCCGGGCAATTAAAAGAAGTACTTCCGCCATTCCGTTTAATTTAAAAGATGCTCCGATAGAATGGAGAGATGCGGATATTCTGAATTACTTTGATATGGAAGAAGCTCTGGATGAAGTAAAACAAGTTTACCATTGTGCCGCGATTATTTCTTTTGATCCATCAGAAAAGAAAAGAATGATAGCCCTGAATACGGAGAGCACAGCCCTCATTGTAAATCTTTGTCTTGAAAAAAACATCCGTTTGGTGCATGTTAGTTCTATAGCTGCTTTAGGAGAAGCAAAAGACGGGGAGCTGGTTACTGAAAAAAATATCTGGGAGTACAGTTCACATGAAAGCGGATATGCCATATCTAAATATCAGAGTGAGATGGAAGTATGGCGGGGGATGGCAGAGGGATTGGATGCTGTTATCGTTAATCCGTCCATTATTATAGGCAAAAATAGCAGTACAGGGAGCATCCGTTTTTTTGATCTGATAAAAAAGGGGTTAGAATTTTATCCTACCGGTAACTGCGGACTGGTAGATGTTGAAGATGTTGCCTGCAGCATGATTACATTGATGGACAGCAATGTTACCGGTGAACGTTTCATTATAAACGCCGAAAACTGGACTTACGAAAACTTCTTTAAAGAGATCGCAGTAAATTACGGCATTGAACCCCCATCAATAAAAGTGAGGCCATGGTTGCTGAAGCTAGCCGTGCCGTTTGTAAAGATGATATCGATGATTACAGGAAACGAGTATGGTTTAACAGCTGAAACAGTGCGCAGCGCCTGCAATAAACGCCAATACGACAATACCAAAATAAAAAAAACAATTAATATTAACTTTAAGCCCATAAATAAAGCTATTTCCGAAGCTTGCAAAACCACAAAAAGTGAATAAAAAATTTTACATTATTGATTTCGACAGTACATTTACACAGGTTGAAGCCCTGGATGAACTGGCACGCATCTCTTTAAAAAATCATCCCGACAGAGAAAATATTTATCAGAAAATTGAAGATCTTACCAATGCTGCCATGGAAGGTAAATTATCATTCCGCGAGAGTTTAACTGGCAGGGTATTATTACTTCAGGCTAACCAGGATCATCTGAAACAACTTATATCAAGGTTAAAAAAGAAAGTCTCCGCTTCATTTTCACGCAATAAAACGTTCTTTAAAAAACATGCAGATAATGTTTTAATCGTTTCAGGAGGGTTTAAGGAGTTTATTACTCCCGTTGTAACTGATTATCATATTAAGCGGGAAAATATTTACGCCAACACATTTGTTTTCAACGATTCAGGTGAGATTATTGGGTATGACGACAGTAATCCCTTATCAGAAGAAGGCGGCAAAGTGAAGCTGCTCCAAAACCTGAAGCTGGATGGTGAAATTTATGGCATAGGTGATGGTCATTCCGATTTTCAGCTTAAGGAATATGGAATGATTAAAAAGTTTTTCGCATACACAGAAAACATTGAACGTAAAGCTGTATCTGAAAAGGCTGATCATGTTACACCCAGTTTCGATGAATTTCTGTATGTCAACAACCTGCCAAGGGCGATTTCCTATCCTAAAAACCGTATTCTGTGCCTTGTAATAGGCGATGTTCCGGCAGAATCTATCCAGCTTTTGAAAAAAGACGGGTTTTCCATTCGACATAAAACAAGTTTTGAAGAGAAATATGTAGCAGATGTTGGAATGATGCTTCTGGCCAATGGAGAAAAAGTTGAGAACGAAAAGCTGGAACGGGCAGTAAAACTTAAAACCATCGGGTATTTAGGATCCAGCAGATCTAAGATCTCGCATGATATCTGCACGACAATGGGAATAGTAATTTTTGACGATCAAAAAGGCAACCCCCGAAATGCTCAGTTTGTGCCTAAGCGAATGATTGATTTTATTAACCGGGGTGATACGTATTTAAGCAGCAATTTTCCGAATTTACAGTTGCCAAGAAGAAGAGCTTATTCCACTGGGCAGGATGCTCACCGGTTAATTCATATTCATGAAAACATACCTGGTATAATGGCTCAGATAAATAATGTATTTGCTGATCATAATATTAATATCATGGGGCAATTTCTAATGACAAATAACCAGATTGGTTATGCCATTACGGATGTGAATTCAGAATATGATAAACATTTGCTCAATGCGCTTAAGAAAATTGATCACACCATTAAATTCCGGGTGTTGTATTAATTCAATCAATCGAAAAATTGGTGGAAACGCTCATTAAATTTTTAAAGTAAATCGATCTTTTACCCTGCAAAAACGTTTATTTTGTATCTTTGCACTAATTAAGAATTGATACCGTGATAGATACAGTTGATATAAAAGTTTCAAAGTCGCCATCTTCCCGTTTGGGGGAGACAGATTTTAGCAATTTGCCTTTTGGCAGAATTTTCTCTGACCATATGTTTATTGCAGAATATGCTGACGGAGGTTGGCAGAGTTTTGATATAGTTCCCTATGGAAATTTATCCCTAAGTCCGGCAATTTCTTCTCTTCATTACGGACAGGCTTTTTTTGAAGGATTAAAAGCATACCGGCACCCGGACAAAACAGTCTCCATTTTCCGTCCATATAAAAATGCGGAGCGTTTTAATCTTTCGGCAGAGCGGATGTGCATGCCATCCATTCCTGAAGAAACTTTTGTGCAAAGTATAGCTGCATTGGTTGATCTTGATCGTGAATGGATTCCCACTGCTGCCCATCATTCATTGTATATCAGACCCTTTATGTTTGCCAGCGATCCTTATCTTGGGGTTCAACCGGCTACTACTTATAAATTCATGATCCTGACCTGCCCGGTAGGCGCATACTTCACAAAGCCCTTAAAAGTTAAAGTTGAAACTAAATTTTCACGCTCAAGTGAAGGCGGTTTCGGTTATGCCAAGGCAGCCGGTAATTACGGTGGCTCCATGTTCCCGGGTAAAGAAGCGCTAAAAGAAGGATATGATCAATTAATCTGGACAGATTCCCGTAATCATGAATTTGTTGAAGAGCTTGGCGCTGCCAATGTCATGTTTGTAATTGACGGAGTATTGATCACACCTTCTACTCGTGATACTATTTTAAAAGGCATTACCCGTGATAGCGTTCTTACACTTGCACGCAAATGGGGAATTCCTGTTGAAGAAAGAAGAGTTTCTGTTGACGAAGTTATAGAAGGCCTTAAAAACGGAAAATTAACTGAAGCTTTCGGTGTAGGCACTGCCGCAACAATTGCTCCGATCGCAACCATCGGACACGAAGGTCAACTATACGACCTGCCTGACCAATCTCAGGCTGAATTCTCAAACAAAGCGCTTAAAACGTTAAATGAAATCCGTTATGGTTTTTCCGAAGATGAATTTAACTGGAATTATAAGATTCGCTAGCCAGCACTAAAATAACATTAGCCCTCCAAGTGAGGGTTTTTTTATGCTTTGTTATTTTAATATATAATTTTCAAAATCCATCTGACAAACTGTCATTCTATTTCAAAAAGTCGTACTTTTGCACTTTCTAATGCTATTAAATGATAGATCCAGAAGTTACATTGATACAATCCCGGCTAAATCAGTCTGAGGCACATGATGAATCCCGTCAGGGGGAAGCTCTGGTGCTGGAAAGCCCATCGGAAAAACACAATGGACGAAAATTGTACATTGAAAGTTACGGATGTGCAATGAATTTTTCAGACAGTGAAATTGTTGCCTCCGTAATGCTCGATATGGGTTTTACAACCACTTCTGATTACAAAGAAGCAAATGTTATTTTTATAAATACCTGCTCTATCCGCGAAAACGCGGAACAACGTGTACGCAACCGGCTTAAAGAGTTCGGTGCCGTAAAATCTAAGAACCCCGGCCTTCTGGTGGGCGTTCTGGGCTGTATGGCCGAACGCCTGAAATCAAAGTTTCTTGAAGAGGAAAAACTGGTTGATATTGTGATTGGCCCAGATGCTTACCGCGATCTTCCGAACCTGATAGATTCTGTTGACGAAGGAAACAAAGCAGTAAACGTACTATTATCACGCGAGGAAACTTACGCAGATATCAGTCCCGTAAGGTTAAACACCAACGGAATCAGCGCTTTTATTTCAATTATGCGTGGTTGCGATAATATGTGTTCATTCTGCGTGGTGCCCTTCACCCGCGGCCGGGAGCGCAGCCGTGACCCCTATTCCATAATAAAAGAAGCTGAGGATCTTTTTTCCAAGGGTTATCGGGAAGTCACCTTATTAGGCCAGAACGTTGACTCCTATAAATGGACTCCGGACGAAACCGCAGGCGAGGCTACTAATTTTGCCCAACTGCTTGAATTAGTTGCATCAGTAAGCCCTGAATTGCGGGTGCGATTTTCAACTTCCCATCCCAAGGATATAACAGATGAGGTATTGCATACCATTGCCAGGTATGAAAACATCTGTAACTATATCCATTTGCCGGTGCAATCAGGTAATTCTAGGATCCTTGACCTCATGAACAGAACCTATGACAGGGACTGGTATATAGACCGGATAAATGCTATTCGACGGATTATTCCTGAATGCGCCATATCGACTGATGTTATTACGGGATTCTGTACAGAAACTGAAGAAGAGCATCAGGATACCTTAAGTATGATGGATTATGTGAAATATGATTTTGCGTATATGTTTAAATATTCTGAACGCCCTGGCACTTTAGCTGCCAAGCGTTATGAGGATGACATTCCGGAAGACGTAAAGCAGCGCAGATTATCAGAAATTGTTCAACGGCAGCAGGAACATTCGCACCATTGCATGCTGAAACAGATCGGCAAAGTGCAGAAAGTTCTGATTGAAGGCTTTTCAAAAAAATCTGATAAAGATTATGCCGGTCGAAGTGATCAAAATGCCATGGTCATATTTCCTGTGGACAGTCGCTACAAGCCGGGTCAATATGTAAATGTATTGGCAGAAAGATGCACAACTGCTACTTTAATTGGGAAAATCGTATAAGAATAGCGTAATGCGTATTGGGTACTGCGATGAATCTCAATACTCAATACTAAGATCTCAGTACTAAATGGACGTTCAGGATATAAAAAACCGTTTCGGAATAATTGGAAGCTCTCCCCTGCTTAACCGTGCAATAGATATTGCCAGGCAGGTGGCTCCAACAGATATATCAGTTCTTATTACCGGCGAAAGCGGCAGCGGTAAAGAGGTATTCTCCCATATTATACATCAGTTAAGCGCACGAAAACACGGGCCGTTTATTGCGGTTAACTGTGGCGCCATTCCAGAAGGCACGATTGATTCGGAGCTATTCGGACATGAAAAAGGGTCTTTTACCGGTGCACATGAAGCCCGTAAAGGCTATTTTGAAGTGGTTGATAGCGGTACCATCTTTCTGGATGAAGTAGCTGAGCTGCCACTGGGCACACAGGCTCGTTTATTACGCGTACTGGAAACTGGTGAATACATTCGGGTTGGGTCTTCAAAGGTGCAAAAAACCAATGTAAGGGTTATTGCAGCAACCAATGTTGATGTTTTTGATGCGGTACGGAATGCGAAATTCAGGGAGGACCTCTATTATCGGTTAAATACAGTCCCATTAAAAATACCTGCACTTCGCGAAAGAAAGGAAGATATCTACCTGTTATTCAGGAAGTTTATAGCTGATTTTACTGATAAATATCGGAGTCCCAATTTACAGCTTGACCCTGAAGCGCAGGCCATGTTAACCAATTACAGCTGGCCGGGGAATGTCAGGCAGTTAAAAAATATTGCCGAACAAATTGCAGTGCTTGAAAAAGAACGGACAGTAACTGCCCAAAATCTATTGCAATATATACCTGCGGAAAGCGGCAGTACCCTACCCATGCGTATTGACACCAACCGAAAGGATGAGTTTTCAGAAAGGGATATCCTTTACAAGGTGTTGTTTGACATGAAAAAGGATATGCTTGAGCTGAAAAAGCTGGTGGTGGACATCTTACAGAATAGCGGAAACTCGGACTTTACCGCCAATCCTCAACTTGTAAACAAGTTGTATCGTGATATTGAATTGCCCGGTAATTCGGAAGGTCAGTCGCAGCATACATTAACCATTCATCATCCCCAGGTAGAAAATAATAATTTTTCTATTGCACATGATGCGGAAGAGATTGAAGAATCGTTATCTCTAATTGATAAGGAATCTGACCTGATAAAAAAGGCATTGAAAAAACACCGTGGCAAACGCAAGCTTGCTGCCCAGGAACTGGGAATTTCAGAGCGAACGCTTTACCGGAAGATAAAGGAATTGGATCTGTAATTATTAAACTGTCCGGAAGATATTTTAATACCATCCATAAACAGTATGATTGTAAATATTAAGATGAAGATACTTAAATGCTATATATTACTAGTCGCCCTCATAGCTTTGCAGTCATGTGGCATCTATAATTTTACAGGAGGTTCAATTCCGCCGGAAATGAAAACGGTATCTGTACAATTTTTTGAAAATAATGCTCAAATAGTTGTGCCGTATTTAAGTACTCAATTTACCGAAGGCTTAAAAGAGCGTATCAGAAATCAGTCCAGCCTGAGTATGGTAAGAACCGAGGGTGATGCCAATTTTGAAGGAAGAATTACGGAATACAGTATTACACCTACTGCCATACAGGGCAATACACGTGCGGGCTTAAACAGGCTTACGGTAACTGTAAATGTAAAGTATACTAATACTATTGACCCGAAAGGCAGCTTTGAACAACCTTTTAGTGTATCAAAAGAGTTTTCAAGTGCATCACAATCCATTCAGCAACAGGAGCCTGTTCTGATCCGGGAAATAACCAGGCAGCTTACTGAGGATGTTTTTAACAGGGCCTTTGCTAATTGGTAAGGTTTTAGTAGATTCAAATCAATATCAAATTTGTGGAAAATATAAATCAATCATCGGTACGGCAAGAGGGGTTTTCAGTATATATTAAAAACCCTAACGGGGTTGATAACTCCGATATGAAAGCGGTCGGATCTTTAATTGAAAAATTCCCATACGTTCAGATACTTCATGCACTTGAGGCTAAATGCCATAATGTTGGTAACGAATCCGACACCTATCTTGAAAAAGCAGCTCTATATACTCCTGATCGTCAGGTTCTCTATAATTTAATTCATAAACCAGCGTATTTCAGCTCCGTTTTTCCGGAAAGATCTGAATTACAAGATGAAGCAGCTTCAGAAATTAAAGCGGAAGCATCAGGACCTGCTGTTCAGGGAATCCTGAACGAGCCGGCTATAGGTGCTATTGAGGATATACCTTCAGAAATTCCGGGAGAATATATAGATGCAGAAGTTATTGAGGATGTTGAAATTGAGAAGTCAGAGGATGCTTCCAAAATATTAAAAGAAACTGAAGCAGGTATCGACACTGAAATTAGTGAAACTGCCGACTCTGCTTTGGCACCTGACGAATACAAAGAAGAAATTGCGTTTGCAGAAACTGCTATCGTTGACGATGACCAGCCTGATACCCATTCAGAAGATGATAAACAGCCCGGGAAGGTTGAAATGCTTGTTGAGGATACAGATGACAAAGCTTCTCTGGAAAAATCTGGTGATGAGACAGAAAAACTAATTATCAGCAATATTGCAGCTTCAGACTTTTTCAGATTTGAAGAAAAAATTGATGACCAGCTAACTTCACATCCGGATAAAGAACGGATTGAAGAAAGTCAACAAAAAGATATTTCAAGTATTAATTCGGCGCAGGGAGTTTCAAAATATGATGATGACAAAATGCCGTATACTTTCTTATGGTGGTTGAATAAAACCAGGAAGGAACATTCGGCGACCTACCAGCCATATGTAAGCTTCAAGCTCGACACAACTAAGGATATTAAAAAGGATACCGCTCCAGATCTTAACCAGCAGATAATAGAAAACATCTTTCATCTGCAATCTCCATTAGAAGATTTAAAAGATGAGGAGAAATCAAAAACGGTAGAGTTTACTGTAAAACGCAAAGGAGACCATATTATTGAAAGGTTTATCAGGGAGGAACCACAAATACGACCACCGGAACCCCAGAAGCTGGATAATGAAAATAAGGCTAAAAGAAGTTCCGAAGATTCATACGATATGGTATCCGAAACTCTGGCTAATGTGTATATTGAGCAAATGCTATTTCACAAAGCCATTGACACTTACAAAAAATTAAGTTTGAAATTCCCGGAAAAAAGCGCTTACTTTGCCGACCAAATTCGCAAATTAGAAACAAAAAATTAAGTTTTAAATATATGGGTACCGTATTCGTAGTTCTTACCATAATTGTATGTGTTTTTTTAGGGTTAATCATTCTGGTACAGAACCCGAAGGGAGGTGGTTTAACTTCCGGATTTTCAGGAACAAATAATATCATGGGCGTTCAGCGTACCGGCGACTTTCTTGAAAAAGGCACCTGGGCTTTAGCTATAGCGCTTTTAGTATTTTCTTTGGTAATAAACGTAACGATGCCTAATGGCGGTACTGTGAATCAGGATGCTACTGAGATTCAGAAGCAAATACAGAAGCCGAGTGCGCCTTCTCAATTCGGGCCGATACCTAAAGCACAACCTCCGGTTGATTCAGCAAAGAAATAAATTCACAAAGGCTTCCAAATGGAAGCCTTCATTTTTTCTGACAAAACCCTGACATCGTGACACCGCCTGCAATGAATTTTTTTTTTCGCTGCAGATTAAGGTGAAATTTTGACAAGAAAGCACACCGTTTTCCAATTAAATAGCAATTGGCATAAAAACTGAGCAGTAAGAGCAAACAATATAACACCAAATTATTATGGCATTAAATATTAAACCGATCGCAGACAGAGTAGTAGTTGAAGCTGCTCCTGCAGAAGAGAAGACAGCATCAGGCTTATACATCCCTGACACCGCAAAAGAAAAACCTCAGAGAGGTACAGTTGTAGCTGTAGGACCTGGAAAATATGCTGAACTAACCGGCAACTTAATTCCTATGAACGTAAAAGTGGGTGATGAAGTTTTATATGGTAAGTACGCAGGCCAGGAAGTTACTCTAGAAGGCAAAGAATATTTAATTATGAGAGAAGCTGATCTGATCAGTACTATTTAATCTTAATCACATTACAATTTAAAAGCTATGTCAAAACAAGTTAAATACAATGTAGAAGCGCGCGATGCGCTGAAAAGAGGGGTTGATATCCTTGCCAATGCGGTAAAGGTTACTCTTGGACCAAAAGGTCGTAATGTAATTATTGATAAAAAATTCGGTTCTCCAAGCATTACTAAAGATGGTGTAACTGTTGCAAAAGAAATTGAATTAAGAGACCCGCTTGAAAATATGGGTGCTCAAATGGTGAAAGAAGTAGCTTCTAAAACTGCTGATATCGCGGGTGACGGAACTACCACTGCAACTGTTCTGGCTCAGGCTATTGTAACTGCAGGTATAAAGAACGTAGCTGCAGGCGCAAATCCAATGGATTTAAAACGTGGTATTGACAAAGCTGTTGCTGCCGTTGTTCAGAATCTGAAAAATCAGAGCCAAACTGTTGGCGAAGACAATAACAAAATCAAGCAGGTTGCATCTATTTCAGCAAATAACGATGAAGTAATCGGTACTTTGATAGCTGATGCGATGTCTAAAGTTGGTAAAGATGGTGTGATCACCGTTGAAGAAGCAAAAGGTACAGAAACCGAAGTTAAAACTGTAGAAGGTATGCAGTTTGACCGTGGTTACCTTTCTCCTTACTTCGTAACCAATACTGAGAAAATGGAAGCTGAGTTAGAAAATCCTTACATCCTGATCTATGATAAAAAGATCTCTTCGATGAAAGAATTACTTCCGATCTTAGAAAAACAAGTACAAACCGGAAAACCGCTCTTGATCATCGCTGAAGATCTTGATGGTGAAGCTCTTGCTACTTTGGTAGTTAACAAGATCCGCGGATCTCTGAAAGTAGTTGCTGTTAAAGCGCCTGGCTTTGGTGATCGTCGTAAAGCGATGCTGGAAGATATCGCCATATTAACCGGCGGAACAGTTATCTCTGAAGAAAGAGGATTTAAATTAGAGAATGCAGACCTTTCTTACTTAGGTCAGGCAGAAAAAGTTGTTGTTGATAAAGACAACACGATTGTAATCAACGGTGCCGGACAATCTGACGATATCAAAGGCCGTGTAAACCAGCTAAAAGCTCAGGTTGAAGCTACTACTTCAGATTACGACAGAGAAAAATTACAAGAACGTCTTGCAAAACTATCTGGCGGAGTTGCCGTACTTTACGTAGGTGCTGCTACCGAGGTAGAAATGAAAGAGAAAAAAGACCGTGTTGATGATGCATTGCATGCAACCCGCGCTGCCGTTGAAGAAGGTATTGTTGCCGGTGGTGGTGTTGCTTTCATCCGTGCCATTGAGGCTTTAGAAGGCCTGAAAGGATTAAACGAAGATGAAACAACAGGTATTCAAATAGTTAAACGTGCTATTGAAGAGCCATTACGTCAAATTTGCGAGAACGCAGGCATTGAAGGTTCTATCGTGGTACAGAAAGTTAAAGAAGGAACTGCAGATTATGGTTACAATGCCCGTACCGACGTGTATGAGAACCTGATCGGTGCAGGAGTTATTGATCCGACTAAAGTTGGCCGTGTAGCTCTTGAGAATGCAGCTTCTATCGCAGCGATGCTGTTAACTACCGAGTGTGTGTTAGCAGATGATCCTGAAGATGAAAAAGGCGGTGGTGGTATGCCTCCAATGGGTGGCGGCGGCATGGGCGGAATGATGTAATTCCAACCAGCCTCTCACGAGTCTTAAAAAAACAAAAAGCCCTCTTTCTCCATGGAAGAGGGCTTTTTGTTTTTCCTCAGTAAAGATAAATTAGCTGGAATTATACAATATCTTCGGTATCATCCTGTTAGTTAATAACAATCATTATCTTCATCACAAATTTGTTATCCTATGAAATGGGCTTTCGCAATACAACGAAAAATCCGCCTGGCGATCATGTTAGCTGTTTTGATGCTTTGTATTATCATTTTTAGCTTAATAGAATCTTATAATGTCAGCCAGATGTCGCGGTCGTTTAACTCTATTTATGAGGACCGTTTAATTCCTGCTGTAGATCTGTATTCTATTTCAGATCATATCCATAATAAGCGTCATAAGTTATTTACGTTCCTATTCACAGACGAAATTACTCCGGAAGATATCCGCGGGTATTTGCAGGAATCAAATACAAATTTGGATAAGCTGATAAGTAAATATGAAACCACTCACCTGGTAAAAGCCGAAACAAGCCATCTCGCCAGATTAAAAAAGAACCTTGAAAATTTCAGACGGGATGAGATGTTGCTTGTGGCTACTGCTGAACATAATAAACAGGTGGCTAAAAAACTATATTTAAGCAACCTCGAAGAGGTGTATGAAGAATTAAACCAGGATTTACTTCAATTAACTCATGTACAAACAAGCGTAGGAAAAGAATTGCTTGCAGAATCAATAAACAGCAAATCCAGTTCTACCCTTATTTCCAAACTGCAGATGGTAGTTACAATTATCCTGGGATTAATGATCATGATACTTATTATTACTAATAAACAAGTTCTTTTAAAACAGGAAAAGTATACCTGGAATTAAATGAAGGTGTAAAAGATCCTTCAAACAGCACCAGTTTACTAATTATCCAAGACCCCGGAGACAAGGTCTGAATTCAATTTAACTCCATTTGAAACAACCTGACAATATGGTTTAACAATTTTTGTTTAACTTCATCTATATCCACTTTCCTGCCTAATTCCTGCGCAATAGAAGTTACTCCTTTATCCTGAATGCCACAAGGCACGATATTATTAAAATAGCTCAGATCCGTATTTACATTTAAGGCAAATCCATGCATAGTTACCCACCTGCTGCATCTTACACCTAATGCACATATTTTTCTCGCTTTATTATTATCCGCATCTAACCAAACACCAGTAAGCCCGGATAGGCGCCCTGCCTGAATACCATAATCATTAAGTGTAAGAATAACCGCCTCCTCAAGCGTGCGAAGGTATAAATGGATATCTGTAAAAAAATTATCAAGATCAATGATCGGGTAACCAACTATTTGGCCCGGACCATGGTAGGTAATATCTCCGCCACGATTGATCTGATGAAATGTAGCTTCTTTGCTATGCAGCTCCTCTTCATCTAACAAAAGATTTTCCAGCCGTCCGCTTTTACCAGAAGTATAAACATGCGGATGCTCCACAAAAACAAGATAATTTGGAGTTGGGTGTTCGGTGTTATTATTACGGTTAGCGGTTTTTAAATCAACTGTTCTCAAAAACAATTCTTCCTGTCTGCTCCACGCATCAGGATATGCCACCAATCCCCAATCCTGAAAAATTACATTCTTATTTTTCACGTCTATATTTTATCTGCCACATAACCGAGCATGTAATTCTCGAACTGCTCATAATTTACCGTAAATGCTTTTTCACTTCCTTCAACAAGCAGTTTAGCATTTAATACCCCTTCAGTGCAACAATCAAAAGGATAAAGCCTGATGTCATCAAGGAAAGACACATTTCGTTTGCCCTGAAGCTTATAAACAGCCTCTTTAGCACACCAGCAAATATATAAGTGAGCTATTTTATTCTTTTCATCAATAAAACCAAGTTCTTCCTGTGAAAGGAATTTTTTTGCAACCCGCTCTATTTTTTCTTTAATTATCTCTATATCTATGCCTACAGATCTGTTTTCACTGATCATCACTGCGGCATAGTCAACGGAATGGCTTAAGGAAATATGGTGTGGAAAGTTCTTTACATAAGGTTTACCATGTTCATCTACAGCCATATCAATATAATGGTCGGTATTAAGCATTTTACGTAATAGCACACGGGTACCCAGCCAATGTAAATTCCGCTTGCCGTTATTCAGAGTTTCCAGATATTCTTTCTCACGATCATCAAGCTGAAGCTGTTTATAAAGCTCCTCGGCAGTTTCTTCGATTTTCCATAAAGCAAACGATGTTTTCTCATCAATCTGCCTGCGATATACAAGCGCCATATAAAATGTAAAATTGCAGATAAATTATCTTAAATTAATCATAATTTAGGCCAAAATCAACCTTATTTATGATACTGTCTGATAAGCTCATTCTGGAAGAAATTGAAAGAGGAACCATTATTATCGAACCGTTTCAACGGGAATGTTTGGGTACTAATTCGTACGACGTGCATTTAGGTAAATATCTTGCTACCTACCGAAATCGTGTGCTTGATGCTAAAGCCCATAATGAAATTGATCATTTCGAAATTCCCAAAGGAGGTTTTGTGTTACAACCCAATACCTTATATCTGGGTGTAACCATGGAATATACAGAAACGCACCGGCATGTGCCATTTTTAGAAGGAAAATCAAGTACTGGCAGACTGGGAATAGATATTCATGCAACTGCAGGTAAAGGCGATGTAGGGTTCTGCAATACCTGGACATTAGAAATATCTGTTACTCAGCCCGTTAAAATATATGCAGGAATGCCCATAGGACAATTAATCTATTTTAGTGTAGAAGGAGACATTGAAACCATGTACAATACCAAGGGGAATGCAAAATATAATACTAAAACTACACGCCCGGTTGAGAGTATGATGTGGAAGAATACATTTTAGTGTAATTATTTAATATACCGTAGTATTTAAGCCTCAATTTTTCGTAAATTGAGGCTTACTTTTTACTATGAAGCCTCTAAAGTTTCTTTATCTTTTTTTCTTTACTGCAGCTATTCTTCTATCTGGCTTTATAGCGGATGAAGATCCTTTGAAGAATCTTGTTCAGAAACTTGAAAAGTACCTCATCGAATATCCTCAGGAAAAAGTACATATCCATACGGATAAGCCTTATTACGCAATCGGTGATAACATTTGGTTAAAGGCGTATGTGGTTAATGCCGAAAAGAATCAGCTTTCCGCTCTGAGTAAAGTTTTATACGTTGATCTTATTAATGAGAAAGATTCCATAAAGCAATCGCTGCTACTGCCTGTAAGTAATGGCCTGGCATGGGGTGATTTCCAGTTGGATGACAACTTACCCGAAGGAAATTATAGGATTCGTGCTTACACCACATGGATGAGGAATTTCGGAGAAGACTATTTCTTTGATAAAACTATTACAATCGGCAACTCGGTATCTAATAACTATATCAGCGATGTATCATATACATTCACCAAAACCGGAAATTCAGAAAAAGTAGTCGCTGATATCCGATACACGGACCTGGATGGCAATCCGGTATCTAAAAAAGAGGTTACCTACGATGTTCAGTTGGATTTCAGGAATATTGCCAAAGGAAAGGCTTTAACTGATGATAAGGGTAATATTCAGATAACATTTGTCAACAGCCAACCCTTCCTTTTAAAGTCGGGGAAAATAAATACACATATTAAAATAAGTGACAATCTCATCGTTAACAAGACATTCCCGGTAAAGGCAACCTCAAAAGAAGTGAATGTTAATTTCTTTCCTGAGGGAGGTGACCTGATCAATGGCCTCAGATCGAAAATCGGATTTAAAGTTGTGGGGGCTGATGGACTTGGTATAAATGTAAAAGGATATATTACCGATCAGAACAATCAGAAAATTACTGAAATATCCACCGAACATGCCGGAATAGGAAACTTCTATCTTGTACCTGCTGAAAATACCAGGTACAAGGCAACCATCATTTTTGCTGACGGATCGGAAAAAAAATATGATTTACCGCCATCTTTGGAAAAAGGCTATACATTAGCTGTTAACCACTTAAATAATGATAGTCTTAGCGTTAAAGTGTCTGTCTCGCGCTCATTATTGGGTAGCGGACCCATTACTTTGGTAGCGCATAATAACGGTATTATTGGATATACCGCAAAGAACGATGTCAACGCCGCAAGCTTTATAGCAAAGATCCCTAAAAGCCGTTTCCCGACCGGAATATTACACTTTACACTGTTCTCTCCTCAAAATGATCCTGTGGCTGAAAGACTTGTTTTTATAAACAGGAAAGACCCACTAAACATTCAGCTTAGTACTTCAAAAGAAGAATTCAAGTCACGCGAAAAAGTTAAACTGGTCTTTAATGTTAAAGAGGCACTGGCTGCCTCCAGTTCGGCTTCCTTATCTGTAGCAGTTACTGATGAATCAAAAATACCCTTTAATGATGAGAATGAAATTACCATCCTTTCTAACCTGCTGCTTACCTCCGATATTAAAGGTTATGTAGAACAGCCTAATTATTATTTTCATAACCAGAGTGAAAGTATTACAAGGCAATTAGACAATTTGCTTCTTACCCAGGGCTGGCGGCGCTTTACATGGAAGAATCTCTTAGCTGATGCTTTTCCAGCCATAACATACAAACCTGAAATTGCCATAGGCGGTATAAGCGGGAAAGTACTGGCATCAAATGGCAAACCGGTTATTGGAGGCAAAGTCACCCTTTTTTCCTCTTCAGGCAACGTGTTTCTGATCGATACCCTAACAGACATGGAGGGACGGTTTAATTTCGATAAGCTTTATTTCAATGACAGCACCAAATTTGTAATACAGGCCCGAAATGCAAAAGATAAAAAGAACGTAGAGATTTTACTTGATCAAATTCCCCCGCAACTGGTCACAAAAAATAAAAACGCAGCAGATGTGGAAGTGAATGTAAACCGTTCGATGATGGCATACCTTCAAAATAGCCGTAAACAGTTTGATGAGCTCAAACGGTTTAATATGAACAAATCAATCCTGCTGAAGGAAGTAAAGATTGTTGAGCAAAAACAGAAAGTCACACGATCTTCTAACCTGAACGGCGCCGGAAATGCAGATGCTGTACTAACTGCTGAGGATCTGCAGTATTGCACCAATCTTACTCAATGTTTAAGCGGCCGTGTAGCAGGATTAATTATACAAAACGGTATTCCCTACTTAATGCGAAATATGGGGGTTCCAATGCAACTGGTAATAGATGGAATGACTATGGATGGTGAATTCTTATCGGCTATTCATCCAAATGACGTGGAAACTATCGAAGTATTAAAAAGCATTGGAAATACTGCTATTTATGGACTTCGTGGCGGTGGTGGGGTGTTAATTATAACAACTAAATCCGGTAAACGTAATCTCAGCGCCAGCTCATATTCTCCAGGTATAATTTCATATTCACCTAAGGGATTATATAAGGTACGTGAGTTCTATGCACCTAATTATGATGATCCGGCTGTTAATACCAGGATGCCCGATCTAAGAACAACCATTTATTGGAACCCGCATGTTGTAACGGATGCTGAAGGAAAAGCGCATGTTGAATATTTCAATGCAGATGGCCCGGGCAATTATAAAGTTGTTGTTGAAGGTATAAATGTGAACGGTAAAATAGGAAGATCGGTGTACAGGTATAAAGTAAACTAATTAAATGAACACGTTTAAGATCTCTGTAAAAGATAAGGTTGCCATATTAACGCTCGATCGTGGTAAGGCTAATGCGATAAATGCAGAAATGGCTGCTGAACTCACTGATATGTTTAACAACATCCAGGCTGATAGTTCTGCAGGAGGTTTAATCATAACCGGGAAAGAAGATTTTTTTTCTGCAGGATTAGATCTCATTGAGTTATTTGACTACAATGAAAATCAAATTAAAGAATTTTGGCAGACTTTTCTGAACCTTGTAAAAACGGCGACCAGCTTCTCAAAACCTATGGTGGCAGCAATTAACGGACACAGCCCTGCAGGTGGCTGCGTTCTGGCTTTATGTTGTGATTATCGCCTCATGGCCGAAGGAAAATATATAATCGGACTGAATGAGGTGCCCGTTGGCATTATTGTACCTGATAGTATTTTTAATTTGTATGCTTTCTGGATTGGAAAATCCCTGGCCTACCAGTTCTTACTTGAGGGTAAACTTATGGGAACAGGTGAAGCATTAAAATATAAGTTAGTTGATGAAGTTGTAAATAAAGCCTCAATATTAACTTTAGCCGAACGCCAGGTAAGAAAATACCTTCAGTTCAACTGGACTACCTGGCAGCAGAGTAAATTAAATATGCGAGGTGAGTTGATCCAATCGACAAGCAAAGATCAAACTGAAATTCTTGATGCCATTCTAAAACAATGGTGGTCGCCATACTCCCGCTCAATTATGCAGACCATCATTAATAATTTAAAAAAATCATGATCTACACTCAGCCTATGTTACAGGATAATGCCTTTAAAGGGAAGACAATCATTGTAACAGGAGGCGGGACGGGCCTGGGCAGAGCCATGAGCACCTATTTTTCCAGACTTGGAGCCAACGTTGTTATAACAAGCAGAAAACCTGATGTTCTGGAGAAGGCTGCCGGTGAAATTGAAAAGGAGACTTCAAATAATGTACTGGCCGTTTCCTGCGATGTACGTAATTATAATGAAGTTGAGGATGTTATAAAACGTACTGTTGCAGAATTTGGGCAAATAGACGGATTGGTAAATAATGCTGCCGGAAATTTTATTTCGCCTACCGAGCGTTTATCTGCCAATGCATTCTCAGCCATAATAGATATCGTTTTAAAAGGCACCATTAATTTCACACTTGCTACAGGGAAATATTGGATAGATAATAAATCAGCGGGAACAATCTTGAATATCATTACAACCTATGCATTTACCGGATCTGCATTTGTGGTTCCATCTGCATGTGCGAAAGGCGGGGTTTTATCATTAACCCGGTCATTAGCAGTTGAATGGGCCCGGTATGGTATCAGGACCAATGCAATTGCTCCAGGCCCGTTCCCAACCAAAGGTGCCTGGAACAGGCTCTTACCTGGCGATATGGCTAAAAAGTTTGACTTTAAAGATCGTGTCCCGCTTAAACGTGTAGGAGCGCACCAGGAACTGGCAAATCTGGCCGCCTATCTGATCTCTGACTTCTCAGCATATATTAATGGTGAAGTAATAACAATTGATGGCGGAGAATGGTTAAAAGGTGCCGGACAATTTAATGCTCTTGAATCAATAACCCCTGAAATGTGGGATAACCTGGAACAAATGATAAGAACAACTAAAGGCAGTGAATGAATAGGAAAAATATTAGCTCCGGAGCTGTTTGGGAAGATAAAGTAGGGTACAGCAGAGCTGTTAAAATAGGTAATCTATTAGAAATTTCCGGAACTACCGCTTCAGAAGAAGATAAAATTATTGGCATTAACGATGCATACGCCCAAACGGTTTATATCCTGAATAAGATTAAAATAGTAATTGAAAACGAGGGCGGTTCTTTAATCGATATCGTACGAACCCGGATTTTTGTTACCAATATTGATCACTGGCAGAAAATAGGCCGGGCCCATCACCAATTCTTCGCCGAAATTAAGCCCGCTACTACCATGGTAGAAGTAAACCGTCTTATCCACCCGGATATGTTGGTTGAGATTGAAGTAACTGCAATAATTAATACTCAATTTGATTAATTTTGCAGTTATGAGTCCGCAGGTACAGGAAGAGACACTAACATTGGAGGAAATTTTAGCCGGGTTAAAGCCGCAGCATCACCTTATATTATGGAATGATGAGATAAATACATTTGAACATGTAATTGAATGTCTTATAAAATATCTTGATTATACAGAAGGTCAGGCAGGGAAAATAGCATGGACGGTTCATACTGATGGTAAATGTATAATTCTCGAAGGTTCTTTCACTGAGCTCGAAGTATATCGAAAAATTCTACAGCAAGAAGGTTTAACAGTTACTATTGAGTAATCGCCAGAAGAATTCCTGCAAAATATCCAATAAGGGATAATTTATACCGGATTATTTTTAAATCTCACAAAGAGTTTATAAGAGGGCTTAAAACAGTTAAAAATAACATCTTGGAAAACTCCGCCCCTTTATCGGGAAACGAAAGTTTAACATAACCTCATGCGATCCGCCTTCTACTTTGGCAAGATCAGTGGTGGTAAAATCATAAGAATACCCTACCTGAATATTTGGTCCAAGCTGGATCTCTGCAATTGCATCAAATGAATCAAATGACCTCCATGATGCTCCTAACCATATCACTTCTTTCAATAAAAAATTAGCATTCACATCAATTTGTAATGGCGCGCCATTTACATACTTTAACAGAACATTTGGTTTAAACTTTACATTCTCACTCAAATCAGTTAA
>DASWTL010000209.1:0-4384 GCA_036402155.1 Sphingobacteriaceae bacterium
TGAGAGTGGATGATGCTTTGGGTTAAGCAAAATTGCGAAGAGAGGAAGCCGGAAAAAATACGTGATTCGTAGTATTTCGACTACGTAAAACAGCGTATTTTACTAAGAAACAAGGTTCCTAAGAAGAAAATGGAGTGTTTCCGGAATTAGGATTATCCAATTTATGCAGGAGTTCAACCTTACTAGATGCACCTGTTTTTTCGAAGATATTCTGAACGTGTTTGGTTACAGTTCTTTCTGCTATAAAGAGATACTCGCCAATTGCTTTATATTTAAACCCTTGCCTTATAAACTGTACGATTTCAATTTCCCGGTTAGTTAAATGGAATAATTGACAATTTTCATCAAAAACAGCCGGTCTTTGGATGTTCGAGCTTAATTCAATCAATTGCTCGTACTCCTTTCGTGCTTTAGCTATTGATCTGGTAATAAATATGATTGTGATTATAACAAATCCGCCATTGGTCAAAATAACTTCCGCTAATTGTCCGACCCGGAAATAGGCAAATATGGTTAGCGTTGCCCAGGGCAGTAAGGCACAATACACAGCGGTCATTTCTATAAAATTCACTTTGCCACGCTCTTCAGTGTATTTTAAACGTATTGCTCTTAAAATAGCCCAGAGTAGTATAAATGAATAAAAGAACGGAACTATTATACCAAACTTGATAGCCCAATCCAGATTTCCGTTAATAGAATAAGCTATAACGAAGAAAATGATGTAAGGGGCTATTAAGAACAAGGGCACACCATACAAGGCGTGGAATCGTAATTTTTTGAGGTTAAACCCTTTGTAAAAGTAATAGGGAAAGTAGGCTGCTGCAAAGAACCCACTTCCATAAGCAATAATATTTTGGATCACTATTGAGATATTGAGCTTGGGATCAGGAAATAGACCTCCTGTTATGTTATAAAGTATTAGCAGAAATAAGAGGATCAGATAAAATTTTCTACTTTCATCTTGTGGCCGTGACAAATAATAAATTAGCTGATAGAAGAACATGATGATTTCGAGCAGGGCGAAAACAAACGTCACAATGTGCATTTCTGTACCAAATACCAGCATGTTTGTATAAAGTCACTTTATTTATTAATTCAACTCTCTGCGTAAAAAGAATAATTTATAGCCCAAATCAAGCTCGTTATAGATATTAAAACCAAACTTTTTATACCATGGTATATTTTTGAACGTGGATGTTTCGAGCAAGATCGGTCTTCTTTGAACGCTACTATCCTCGATTAAGTCATTAAGCAACTTAGTCCCAGCTCCGGTATTTTGATATTGCGGATCGACCCCTATAAACCAGAGGTAATACATTAATTCCTTTGACTGAAGGTTTTTAATTTTTGATTCTCTAGTTAAGGCCTTCTGTATATTCCCTACCCCCACACATGAAAATATCAATTTGGCATCTAATAGAATGGACTTGAGGTTTGTTCGTTTTTGATCAGGGAAAAGTACCAGTGCACAGGCCTTTTTGTCCTCTGACAAAAACACCTCGCCAAACGAATGGCAGACCTCGAATGAGTAATCCATCAATGCCCTGATTCTCTCGAGCCTTTTTGAATCTTGCTGAACAATATAATTTACGCTTTGATTGTCATCAAAAGATTTGGTGAGGATATCCACGACCAAATTTTTGTCGGTGCGGTTTGCTCTCGTCATAACAATAGGATAGATTCCCTTAATACGTTATTTGACAGCATTTTGTTACAAATATCGTGTCCCAATATTCATATAACCTATTTCTCAATAGAGTTTTATAAAAAGCTGCTAAGCTTTTTTATCGGTTCTTATATCTACAATTTTATGCTCTAAAAGCCATTTTTTAAATAGAGCTGTATCTTTGGGCGTATGATGTATAATAGTCCCGTCTTTAAGCAGAATGGTAAATAAATCACCTGAAGAATGGAATTTGCAGAGACGATCAGCAGGTTGCTCAAAATCTACATAGTGGTAACTTGTTAATGTTTTCATAGCGGTAGGTATTTTGCAAAAAAATTAATCCCCCTTACATTATTATTTTCTTTTCCTTAATAATGTGCGCTGCCTCAACCAGCTTTTCCACACGCTCGTAGAAAGAAAAAAGGTTTGCAGGGTTGCCTGTTTCTGCAATGCTCTCGTCAGCAAGCGCCGCGTAAAACCAATTTCTCAGCTCTTCCCTGCACTCTGGTAATCCATTGAAGGTAAAAAACTCAGTAATCACTAAATATGGATTATTAATCTCTTCCTGGTTTAATCGTCTCGGAGCATTCGCAGTGAGTAAATTTTCATTCTCAGCCATTGTAAGGTTTTTAGATGATAGATGAGAATAAAGGTAGGTATAAAAAAACAAATGCTATATAGTTATATAGCACTTTTATATAAAAATACTACCACCTTTCTGCTGTATTATTATACAGCCTTAATGATAAAAAGCAGCGATAAAGAGACATTAAAGAAGTTCGGAGAAAACTTACGTAAATTAAGAGACAGCCGAAATTTAAGCCTTCGTGACGTTGCTATCAATTGCAATATTGATAATGGCCAGATATCAAAGATTGAGCAAGGGCAAGTAAATATTACGTTGATAACTCTGCTAGAGCTGGCCAAGGGATTGAATGTAAGTCCCGCTGATTTGCTTAAGATATATTAAATTCTTAATGCGACGTATGCTTAGTTTCCTCTGGGCGCGTAGATATTATATAAACTCCGACCAGGGCGATAGCAGAGCCAAGAATACCATATTTATCCGGCTTAAAAGCCATTTGTAGCCTTCCTAATTTTGAATCAGAAACTACAAATGTTTAATATCAGAAACTACCAATGTTTAATAAAATAATGCCTCACTGATAGGTAAATACCAATAACCATTATTAGAGCCAATAACCAATATATAACCATTAGGAAAGGTTTAGGTTTATAGGCAAGACTTTTCTTTCCCCTTTTTATCGTTTTCTTAGAATTAACTTGGACTTTAGTCACCTTTATTTGCGTTTTGCTGATGTCTTTGTTTTGCATATCTTCGTTCTTAATCGTCAATATTTTCCATTTGATGATCTTTCTGCATTTTCCTTTTCCATTTTAAATACCACTTTTGATGATGCAGACTTAACAGAAAATATATAGCGACAGCGGCAACGATAGCGATAATCAGCATGTTTAAACCTACAGCAACACCAATTCCGGCGGTGCACCATATCGTTGCGGCTGTGGTTAGTCCCTGGGAGCTGTTCGTTTTATCATTTTTATAAATTATGCCCGCCCCCAGAAAACCAATGCCTACCAGTATATTTGCAATAATCCGTGAAGCAGCAGCGATGTCCTGTAAATGTTCGCCAATCGCTGTAAACAGGGCAGCTCCAAGGCAAACTGCTGCATAGGTTCTGATCCCCGCACTGCTGCCGTGCTTTTCACGGTCAAGCCCAACGACTGCCCCCAAAACAAAAGCGATCAGCAATTTTAAAACAATCATAAATTCATTTTCAACATCCATCTGCATAATCAACCCTCCAGATTTAAAAACCATTCTTGGGCTTGTTTAATCGCTTCTTCCACAATGGACAGCTCTTTAACCCGGCCTTCCTTTTTTAATTGATTACCAATCTCAATTGCTTTCTCCCTCACTTTTGGATCCAAGTGCTTCATTTCTAAAGGGGAATTTTCAAAAGTCCATTCCATATCGCAATTTTAATTTTTACTATTCAGCCTATTAAAGCAATTTTGTCTTTTCCTCTTATTTTTGAATGAGCCCTGAAACGATATTAATGGTGAGCGCCACAATAATGGTATTAAATGCAAATGATAATACCCCATGCATCCAGGCCAGCCTTCTAATCCTGCGGGAAGTAATCTGTATATCAGAAACCTGGAATGTCATTCCAATAACAAAAGCGAAATAGGTGAAATCGAGATAATCAGGTTCTTCCTCATCAGGAAATACCAACCCTCCGGGTTTTACATTTTCTCCTTTTCTATCATGATCCATATCACAGTAATAAAAATGAGCATATCGAAGGGTGAACACCGTATGAACCAACCACCACGAACTGATGACACAAGCCAAGGGAATTAAAATATCAGCAGGAAGTTCCTCTTTTGGCAGTCCGGATGAACCCTGTAACAGTATCAGGATAGCAAAAAGACTGGCAAATGCAGCGGCAACAGCAAAGAAAAATACCAGTGTTCGGCTTGAATCCTGGTCATGTGCTTCGTACTTCACCTCGGCTGGATGCGAGGTTAAAATCGTGATCCAGGAAAGGGCTAAACTAGTCAGCGCATACGCTAGCCAGGTAATCATAAAATGAACAGAGGGAGAAAAAATTCCATAGGTCAACATGAAAATAATTAAGGCCATGCCTGCTGAGATGTATAATTTATGATGAGCATCCAGTCGCTGGAAAT
>DASWTL010000210.1:0-11496 GCA_036402155.1 Sphingobacteriaceae bacterium
CCAGGCTATAGAATTCGTTAAGTGATTGCTCAATGATAGGCGATATCAACTTGGTGAAATTTCGCTGGATGGCAAAAGGATTGCCCTTTAGCATTTTCTTGCCTTCTTCCGAGTTTAAAATCTGCTCATAATCAGCGTCTATGGGATGAAAATTTAACTGGTATGATTCAACCAACTCTTTAAAATTTTTAGCGGTGGATAAGGTTACATCATGCCCTCTTTTAGCTAATGCTTTTCCTAATACCGCATACGGCTGTACATCTCCCCGTGTGCCTAACGTAAGAATGGTTATTTTCATTGATCAATCACAAATCCCTTATTGATTTGCTGACTGTTTTTTTAACCTTATTTGAACAATAAAGTTTGACAATTTAGAATTAAAACGAATGTGATTCGGGCAGAAAGGGTAAAACCTGCTCCAGGGCAAAACCTAATTGCTCTTCTTCACTCATCTCGGTATTGTCAAGAATGATAGCATCCTGTGCCCGTATCAGCGGACTTTCCTTCCGGGTGGTATCCTGATAATCACGATGCGCCAGATTTTCAAAAACATCTTCCATGCTTACATTTTCGCCGTTAGCTACCAGTTCTTTATACCTTCTTTCAGCACGTATTGCAGGATCAGCAGTCATAAAGAATTTAACACTTGCATCCGGGAAAACTGTGGTACCTATATCGCGTCCGTCCATAATAATATTTTTAGAACGCCCCATTCGTTGCTGCTGTTTTACCATTTCCCTTCTTACAGCTTTAATAGCGCTAACCGAACTTACTTTCTCACTAACCGGCATTTGCCTGATCTCTTCAGAAACCTCCTCGTTATTTAAGGTTATGTGCGTTTGATAATCTCTGGAGTGAAAGTTGAGATGGATGTCGGCGAGGGCCTTTTCAATTTCTTCGATGTTGTTAATATCTATACTGTTCCGGATAAAATACAGGGTAACAGCACGATACATTGCCCCGCTATCAATATATACGAAATGAAGTTTTTTAGCCAGCGCCTTTGCCAGCGTACTTTTTCCACATGATGAATAGCCATCAATTGCGACCACAATATTGTCCATTAAGGCAAAGGTATAATTTGTTTCTAAAATAATAGTTCACTAACATTTGCAGGATGATTCCCTAAAGTTTCATTATTTAAAGAGTTTGGCTTATGCTTTGTATGTTTGAACTATGGAACTTACAGAAGATGGACTTTTAAATGAGGTGGTATTTAAAGCATCAAGAAGCAGCGGCAGTGGTGGCCAAAATGTAAATAAAGTTTCAACAAAGGTAGAATTGAAATTTGATATTAATACATCAGCCTTATTTAATGATGAAGAAAAAGAACTTATTCTGAGCCGGCTCGCACACAGAGTATCAGCAGACAAAAGTATCCGGGTAATCAGCCAGGAATCACGAAGTCAGCTGGCGAATAAACAACTGGCTTTAAGAAAGCTGTATTTAATACTTAAAAATGCATTAAAACAGGATAAGCCAAGGAAAGCCACCAAGCCCAAACGAGCAGCTATAGAAAAAAGGTTAAGAGAAAAGCAGTTAGTTGCTCAGAAAAAAATTACCCGCCGTCGTGATTTTTATTAATTGAGACGGTAATAGATGCCGATTGATCCGTATTGGTCTGGTTTTGCGCTACTTTTTAGCTCCTTTGATTTAAAAGTCAACGCAAAATTTACGGTCCACCTGTTTTTAGCATAGTTTACTCCAAGCTCCTGGCTAAAAACAACGGGCTTCACATCATAGGTAACCGGGCCTTTATCTTCTGCAAACATTCCGCCCTGAATGGTTGCATCATAAGCTACCAGATTTAATGAAGGCTTTACAAAGAAAAAAAGTTCACGGTCATGCAGAGGTGCAGAAGAGGAATTATTTGTAATAACGCTATTAGTGGAGACTGAGTTATAAAATTGATTTAGGTTTCCTGTTCTGAACAAAACTCCTACGCCTGCGCCTGCAAAAGTATTACCGGCATTGATGTATGAGGTAAGGGTAAAGTCTGTATTATTTAACTTGTTTCGATGCAGAAAATGATTGTAAGATAAAGTCGTATTAATTCCAGGTGCATTGTTCAATTGATATTCCCAGCCTGCAATGGGGTAAAATCCAATGAAATCATGCAGCATTACCTGAACTTCTTCTCCCAGGGCTGCAGGACCTATAGTGCCACCCTGTATAGTTAATTTTAAAGAATTTTCTGAATGATATAACCAGTTTAAACCACCGCCAAAATATAAATAGGCTGCAAAAGGACGGTCTACCTTACTTATACTTGTAATATGTGCTGTATATGGTGTATACATCTTATGCCCAAACTCCAGCTCCCAAATCTTTTTATTTAATTTTTTTTTCAGCTTAGACTGGTCGGTGGCATGCCGGAATGTTACTGTTAAGCCATTAGTATAGTATTTGTCTTGTTTTGTCCCCAGATAAGCGTCATTCTCAGTTTGAAATCCAAATTCATTTTTAAAAGTACTCTGGGCATAACTGGTTACGGAAAACCATATTATTAAAACGGGCGCAAGCCAGAACTTTTTCATAACAAAGGGCGGTAGACCCGATAATAACGTTAATCTCGTCTGAATTGTGTTATAACAAATTAAAATGTATAACCAAAACTTACATATGGCCAATACGGGATAAACGAATTTTTGGTTATGATCGGACTTACACCAGCCCGTAAGCTAAAACCGCCATCTATTGGCTGTTTGCGGTATCCGAATGTCAAATTTCCAAACACGCCCGTTGTATTTTCACCGTTTTCTGAATCACCTACATTGTCGAGTAAATAGATATTTGCAGAATAGTAGGTTATACCTGCTCCGGCTTCAAAATAATGCCCTTTTTTACCTGCCAGATAATTAATGCCAACAGGCATCGAAAAGAAGCTATCTCCTGATTCTGCTGCATAGCTTAGTCCCACGCGCCCACCAAGGCCATCACGTTTTTTAGAAAAGCGGGAATCATAATTTATCGAATAAAAACCACCATTCCCCAAAAGTTCAAAGTAAACAGAACTGGCGGGTTTAATGGTATCCACCCGAGACGATTGGCCATTTACTGTACAAACTGACAGGATACTGAAGGAAAGGATTATTAAAAGAGATTTTTTCATCAGAATATAATTTGGGTTTAGTGGTTTTGAGGTAACTTCTTCGAAGCACTTTCACAAGCCTTGCCAGGCACTTTATGAATTAATAAGCAAAACAATGAAGGTCTACATAAATATGGGGTAAAGATAAAAAAAGCATGCATTTCTGAAAATTATCAGAATGCATGCTTTTAGTTTCGTTTAAATTTAAAGTCAGTTTAAATTATTAACCACTGGGGAAGGTTCCCTAACTATTAGCTCAATAGGATTTTTAACCTTGCGGTCTGTTAAAGCTAATTCAACCACCTCCTTCATTTCGGTAACATAGTGAAATGTCAGGTCTTTAATATAATCCTCTTTTATCTCCAGGATGTCCTTCTGGTTTGATTTTGAAAGAATGATCTCTTTAATATTTGCACGTTTAGCAGCAAGAATTTTTTCTTTAATGCCTCCCACTGCAAGAACTTTTCCGCGAAGTGTTATTTCCCCGGTCATAGCCAGGTTAGATTTAACTTTACGCTGCGTAAATGCAGAAGTAAGGGCTGTAAGCATAGTGATACCAGCTGAAGGTCCATCTTTTGGTGTAGCACCTGCAGGTACATGAACATGTACATCCCACTGGTCAAAAAGCCTGTAGTCAATATCGAATTTAGATGAGTTAGCCCGTAGGTATGCCATTGCAATGGTCGCCGATTCCTTCATCACATCGCCAAGGTTGCCCGTTAAAGAAAGTTTTCCTTTACCAGGACTTAAACTGGCTTCAATAAATAAGATATCACCGCCTACTTGTGTCCAGGCTAACCCGGTAACCACACCGGCTACTTCATTACCTTCGTAAAGATCTTTATCGTAAATGGGGGCACCTAATATTTTTTCTACATCAGCTTTGGTTAAACTTGGATTGTATTCTTCATCCATGGCAATTTTGGTAGCCACACCACGTACCAGGGCACCAATTTTCTTTTCAAGTGCCCGAACGCCGGATTCCCGGGTATAATCTTCGATCACTTTTTCAATTACTGAAGCTTTAAGTGAGATATCTTTTGTTTTAATACCGTGTTGTTCTTTTTGCTTTGGCAGAAGATGCTGCTTTGCTATTTCGATTTTCTCTTCAATGGTATAGCCGTTCACTTCAATGATCTCCATCCGGTCAAGCAAAGCAGGCTGGATGCTGCTGAGTGAGTTTGCTGTTGCAATAAACATCACATTTGACAGGTCATAATCTACTTCAATATAATGGTCTGAGAATGCGTTGTTTTGCTCCGGATCAAGCACTTCAAGCAGGGCTGACGAAGGATCGCCCCTGAAATCATTGCCCACTTTGTCAATTTCGTCAAGAACAAAAACAGGATTGGAGGCGCCTGATTTTTTAATTGATTGTATGATGCGTCCGGGCATTGCCCCGATATAGGTTTTACGGTGTCCACGAATTTCTGCTTCGTCCCTGATGCCGCCAAGCGCCATCCTAACATATTTACGTCCGAGGGCCTTGGCAATTGATTTTCCAAGGGAAGTTTTACCTACGCCCGGAGGGCCCACAAGACATAAAATAGGGGCCTTCATGTTCTGTTTTAATTTTAAAACAGCAAGGTATTCAATTATACGCCTTTTAACTTTTTCCAATCCATAGTGATCCCTGTCAAGAATCCGTTGTGCTCTTTTCAGGTCAAAATTATCTTTAGTGAAGTCATTCCAGGGTAAATCAAGTAATACCTCAAGGTAATTGATCTGAACAGAGTAATCTGCTGCTGCAGGATTCATCCTGGCAAGCTTGTCTACCTCTTTTGTAAAATGTTCTGCGATATCGCTGCTCCATTTCTTCTTCGAAGCACGTTCTCTTAAACTCTCAATTTCCAGATCAGGCGAATTGCCGCCCAGTTCTTCCTGTATAGTTTTAAGCTGCTGATTTAAAAAATAATCCCGCTGCTGCTTATCCAGATCAGTTTTAACTTTAGACTGTATGTGGTTACGAAGCTCAAGCATTTGTAACTCAACAGTAAGCTGTTCCAGAACCATTTTGGCGCGTTCCTTAAGGTTTGCCACCTCCAGTAGGCTTTGCTTCAGGGGTACATCAGCATTTAAGTTAGACGAAATGAAATTGATGAGAAAAGAATAACTTTCAATGTTTTTTATTGCGATACCTGCCTCACTTGGAATATTAGGTGAAAGCTGGATAATCTGCATGGCCATCTCTTTAATAGATGCCATTATGGCTTTAAATTCTTTATCAGTTTTTGGCCTTACTTCTTCAAACTTATCTATAGAGGCCATAATATAGGGCTCAGATTGGATCAGCTCTTTCAATCTGAACCTTTGCTTGCCCTGTATAATCACAGTGGTGTTACCATCAGGCATTTGAAGCATTTTAATGATCAATGCTACAGTTCCCACCTGGTTAAGCTGCTCAAATTCAGGGTCTTCTATACCTACATCTCGTTGAGAAACCACACCTATTATCCGGTCGCCTTTATAGGCATCTTTTATAAGTTTGATGGATTTATCCCGGCCAACTGTAATTGGAATCACAACACCCGGAAAAAGAACGGTATTTCGCAAAGGCAAAATAGCAAGTACGTCAGGTGTCTGTTCATTATTCATTTCCTCCTCATCCTGTTGAGTCATCAAAGGAAAAAACTCCGTATCTTCGTTAATAATAGGTAGGGCCTGGTTGAAATCAAATGTATCGTAACTCATCTAGTAATCTTAAACGTCAATATGGCAGTAAAAATAGATATAATACTACATATAGATTGATTATTTAACTTTGCAAGTGCTGTGCCAATTTGGAAATTTCGATGCATATTCTTAAACTGGCCGTTTATTAATGAAGAAAAGGCAGATTCAAAGGGGAATTTAAAACCGATTTTTGATTTATGAGTTAATAGGGCAGTTTATAAACACGCTACTACTTTTTTGTTACTTAAAATAATAAACACTTCAAATCGTTCTAATGCATATTAAATCTATTTCTTTTTCAATGAGAGCAGTTAAAATACTTTTAGTTTCTATGTTATTGAGTAACGGTCTATTTGCTCAAAGCAGTTATCAGCAAATGGCCAAAAAGGCAATAATGGATGGAAACTTTAAACAGGCCGTTATTCATCTGGAAAAGGCTATGGCTTCAGATAAGTCGAATACGGAGAACCTGTACATGTTAGGATATTCATATTATCATGCCGGTAATTATGCCAAAGCAATTGCTACGTTTGACCGTTTAATCAATTTACAGCCCTCTGAATCAAGCTATTATTATTATAGAGGAAAAGCCCGGAACATCACAGCCATGGAAACTATAAAAATGAGTATGCCAGCCCGTGAGGTTTACCTACAGTCGGCTATTAAAGATTTCACCAAAGGCATTCAGCTAAAAAGCGATGATGTTAAACTTTATCAGAACCGCGCGCTGGCTTACCGCGATTACGGAACTTTAAGAGGGCAGAAGACTTCTAATTTTTATGATAAGGCATTAGCCTCCACTGCTTTTAAGGCATCGATAGCTGATTTTCAGAAAGTTTTACAATTAACCCCCGGACGAAAAGATATTCTACTGCAACTTGATAATACAAAGGATCAAATGGCCAGCTTAAAATAGCCATACCCCAAGATCCTTGTTATTAAGAACAAATGTATTGGCATGTAAGCTTGTTGATATGAGAAGTGGATTTGACAGATCAGGAAACCAGCTGTTTTTCCAGGACATCTACTAATTCGGATATGTCGAATGGCTTTTGTAAAATATCATCTGCGCATACTTCCTTCATAGAAGCCGCTTTAGTATGTGTGGATAAAACTATAACGGGAATATGTTTAATGTTATCAGCTGCCTTAATCTGACGGCATAATTCGGTTCCCTGTTCGGTCGGTTGAATAATATCCAGAAGGATAGCATCAGGTTTAAATGTTAGTATCTGATTAAAGATACCTTCTTCACTTTGTGAGGCTAAAACATCATAACCCTTATCCTTAAGGATATAAGATACTATTTCCAGGATGTCTTTGTCCCGCTCTACTACAAGTACTTTTTTTTTCATAGGTTTAATAAAGGTTTTCAAAGAAACCTGAGCAGGTCTGTCATAAATACTATGCTGGCATATAAATATGTAGAGCTAATCCTCCGATTCCGAAATTCAAGATGATAACGTAATATACTAAAAATAAATATAATGTGCAGGTGAAATTTTGTATATTAAAATAGAGCGCCCTGACTGGAAATTCTGCAAGTCAGGGCGCTCTGTCCAGTTATGCTACTGCCACGATTTTTTGTTCACGTCCGAGCCACCAACCTACAGCTGCTCCGGCTGTAGCTCCAAGTAAAGCAGTTCCAAGTACATCTATTGCTATCATTGGGAAGTTGATCAGGTTCATTTGGGCATACATCATCATATCTACGCCAAGGCTCATCAAGAAGAACGTGATACCCCCAACTACTGCTCCGCGGCCTGCTGATCTGACTCCTGCCAGATTAAGTAAATAGGCCAATAGAATTCCATGAAGAAGACTGCCTATTGCAATTGCCCACATTTCCATGGGCTCTTTCATCAAGCCGTCATAATGAACCATGTTTTTGGAATAAAAGTCCATTAATAAAATTCCGAAGATAACCCAACCGGCCAGAAAGGATGCGATTCCCCCAATAATTCCGGCAATAACAGTTTTTGAATTCATGATTTTTTGGTTTAGTGTGAAATGGTTAATAGTTAATTATCAGAAAGTTAAATCATTATTCTTGATTATGCAAGTCTATGATGAAATGTGATGTGATACTTTCAGTCAACATATTAAGTGATTCTGTTAGCCGTGTTAAATTCTTTAGGTGAATTATAAATTAATACTAATTTTAAGAAATTATCTGATAGTAGCGGGCCTTATATGGATAACAAATTACTTAAAGTGGTAAGCGATACACCGGGCGATGATGCGTTGAGGTTATTGTTTAATGATTTGTTTAAGACGTATGAGTATCCGCTTTATACATTAGCGCTACGGCTTTCTAAGGATGATTGCGTCGCCAAAGACATTATTCAGGAAGTTTTTCTTGCTTTATGGGGGATGCGTGCAAAGCTTGATGAAATCAATAATATTGAGGCTTATCTGTTTCGTATGACGCGGTTTAAAGTGATTAAACATTTACGTAAAATATCTGCAGATAATAGCTTAAAAGAAAGTATCTGGCGGGCCATGAAAGATTTGACAGAGGATGGATCAGCAAAGGTAGAAGCAAGGGAATTTCAGTCAGTTCTGGTTTCCGCAATTGAGCAACTTCCTCCTAAAAGAAAGCAGGTTTATCTGTTAAAAGCTACAGAAGGCAAAACCTATAAAGATATTGCTGAAGAAATGAATATTTCACAGCACACCGTAAAAAATCATCTCTCTTCAGCCGCTCATTCTATCCGTCTTTTTCTTGAAAATACGTTCAAGGTGCTTGCTGTGATCTTTACCTTTTCCAGGTTCTAGAAAAAAATTATTCCGTTGATAATCAGTTGTTTAATCGTCTGATGGGAGAAAGTGCATTTCCTGAATAGGAAGTTTATGTCCTCCAAAGCTACTATTATAAAAGCCGGGGATAAAATAGCATCCCAATTAACATGAATAGATGAAAGAACGCATTACCTACCTTTTTATACAATATTATAATAACAGATCTACCAGAAAGGAGCTGGAGGAATTTTTCAGGATCATTAATAATGCAAAGCATGATGAGGAGATTAACAGCCTGATAAAAAATGCATACGATGAGATTAAGCAAAATAATCCATCACTCACATATATAAATGAGGAGGGAAAGCTGGTACTTCAGGAACCAGACTGGTTGTATGAAACGATTTCAGATGTTCCAATCAATGAGAAATCAAGGAGGCCCGTAGTCTGGGCTATAGCAGCATCAGTTTTTTTATTAATCAGTATAGGAATTACATTTTGGAAGTTTAACAGCTCATCAACATCTGAGCTGATAGTTGTAAAGAAGTTTACAGAAAGAACGGAACATAAGTATTTACTGCTGAGTGACAGTACTCAGGTTTGGCTTAATGCTTCCACCACTATTAAATACCCTGAAAATTTCAATAAAAAAAGACGTGAGGTATATCTTACAGGTGAAGCTTATTTTGATGTGAAGCATGCCGATAAAATACCCTTTGTTATTCATACGGGGGATGTAACTACAGTTGTTCTTGGAACCGCTTTTAATATTAAAGCTTATAAAGGCCAGCAGAATATTACCGTGTCAGTAAAACGCGGAAAAGTGCGGGTGATACAAAAGAACAAAGTAATTTCTACCCTTATCAAAGGACAGGAAGTAAAAATAGGCAAAGGGATTAAACATCGAAAAATTATTGAGAAAGAGGGTGATGCTAATAAGATAGGAGCATGGCAGTATGGGTATCTGACCTATGAAGATGAATATTTTGCCGATATAATGAGCGATTTTCAGCGTATCTACAATGTTGAAATTAAGATCGAAAATGAATCATTAAACCGTGTTGTTGTTACCACTTCTTTAGATAGGACTATAGGAGTACAAAAAGCGCTTCAGGTTCTATGTGAGCTTACAGACTCTGATCTGGTAGTAACGGATAATCAATACATTATAAGATAACCAAATAAATACTTAACCACAGGCACATGAAAAAAAGCAGTTAAATGAAAAAACCGTTTCCGGTGGCAGCCGGAAAACGGTTAAGTGATTAATTAATAACCCATTCGAGAATTATTAAAAACCATTCAAAATTATGAATTTAATCTTTACCAAGTGTCAAGAGAATGATTCCAGTACCCTGAACCGGGGTATACCTCTTGCAAAATACAAGTTTATTATTATGAGATTTTTGTTTCTGATAGGCTTCTTAACTCTTAGCGGAATTTTACAGGCGAATAGTCTGGCGGGCCAGGATCTGAGCAAGGTAATTGTGTCGCTTCAATTAAAAAATGAAACACTCAGAGATGCTTTTCGGCAGATAGAAAAAAAATCGCCGGTTAGGTTTACTTATAAAAGTCAGGATGTTTTGAAGTATAAAAACATCTCTTATTATCAGAATGATCAAAAGCTAACCGAGGTATTGAATGAACTTCTAAAAAATACAGATCTCACCTACGAAGTATTAAACAATGTACTGGTTATAAAAAAGGTGCAGGAAAGCGATATAAGTACAGGATCTGCATACAGTCTCCCTGTGGAGATACGTGGAAGAGTGACCGGGGAAGATGGTGAGGCCTTAATAGGGGTCAGTATAAAAGTTAAAGGAACAAACATTGGCGCCAGTACTGATGCGAACGGTCAGTTTTCACTGTCAGTACCAGAAGGTAACAATACGCTTGTAATCACTTACATCGGGTACGTAACCCAGGAGATTGTTGTTAATGACCAAACTTCGCTAAATATCAGGTTACTTGAAGATTCCAAATCATTAGATGAAGTTGTTGTTGTAGGTTACGGAACAGCAAAAAGAAGTTCGGTAACAGCAGCTATCTCCAAGATCGAGAACAAAATCCTGGATCAGGTTCCCTCAGCCCGCCCTGAAACGGCATTGGTTGGTCGGTTGGCAGGTGTTAATGTATCAACTAATCGTAGTCGTCCGGGAGATGCTCCTGTAATTAGAGTGAGAGGTGCGGGATCTATTACTGCCAGCAATGATCCGTTGATCGTTATTGATGGCTTTGCCGGCGGTAGTTTTAATAATGTGAATATGAATGATGTTCAATCAATAGAAGTATTGAAAGACGCATCGTCTGCTGCGATATATGGATCAAGAGGCTCGGGCGGGGTAATTATTGTAACAACTAAAAAGGGACGCCTCGGGAAACCACAATTAAATTTCAATGCATATGCTGGTATTGCAAATGCTATTGGTCATGACGACTGGATAAGCGGTCAGGAGTTTTACGATTATGTGGCGCGGTATCAGAACCGTGAGTTTACCTGGGCTGGTGGCGATGCTTCTATTCCACTTTGGGGCGATTCGCGTCGTCCGGCAGGTTTTCAGGTTAATCCTGTGATTAAAGAAGGAAACACAAACTGGCAGAGCGTCTTATTAAATTCCGCCTTACTACAAAATTATAACCTTTCAGTAGGTGGTGGTAGTGATAATGTAAACTACTACGTATCCGGAGCTCTTCAGAATGAAGAAGGAACGCTCATGAATACCGGCTATAAAAAATACTCTCTTCGGGCCAATTTAAACCTGAAAATAAATTCGGTTATAAGTACCGGTTTTATGCTCAATCCTAATTTTTCTACCCGGCGTACTTCACCCAATTCCATTGAAGCGCTCGTGAAAACAGCCCCATTTGTTTCAAAGGACAGGCGCCCTGACGGAACCTATCCAAAGCCATTGGATTATTGGGGTACTGCAGTCTCCGGACAGGTTAGCCCGTTAGCAACTTTAGAGGGGACATCAAATACATCCAATGCG
>DASWTL010000211.1:0-12597 GCA_036402155.1 Sphingobacteriaceae bacterium
AGGAAAGGAACCATCTGCTCCTTTTTCAAAGGAGAGTCTTTCATCTGATCCAGGGCTATTACTGCGGCCCGTTGTACCTGAACTGAAGAATGCTTTAAGGCAGTTATTAATAGCTCTATACTCCTCAACTTTGTAAGGGAACTTATAATGGCATGTTCAACAAAACGATCATTGGTCTTTGCAGAAGCTTCAAGCAATGCAGGCACTGCCTTTTTATCTCCAATTTGTCCAAGCGCTGTGGCAGCCTGCCTGCGTACAGCAGGTTGATCACTTTTAACGATTTCAGAAAGACGGGAAACAGCCTTTATGTCGTGTGCCAGACCGGATACACGTGCCGCTGCGGTTCTTACCAACGAACTTCTGTCGCTTAATGCCCCACGAACCGACATCATTGCTCCGGGAGTTCCTATCCGGTAAAGAGCAAATACGGCTGCAATACGAGAGTCTTCATTTTTAGATTTAAGGGCAGTCTGAAGCGGCTGTACCGAAGCTTCTCCCCTGGCAACCAAAAGTTCAACCGACTTTTCACGCACTGCAAAACCGGGATCTTCCAAATGTCTCACTAATACAGCCGGTGGAGCCTTCTCCAAATTCAGTTTCTTTCCCCATGGATCTTTCAGGGGAGCCACACCTGTTTTTCTGATCCGGTAAATGCCTCCAAAAACATTGGGCTTGGCAACCCGTGATAGTGGACAGCCTTCAATGAACCACCCCCCTGTAAGCAATACCAGCAAGCTGCCATCTGCATCCTGTAATACATCTGTAGGATGACTATCAGGACTGCTGGAGGTTAAAAAGGGACTGGCCGTTGCACTGAAAGTAGCGTCTGACTGACTTAGTTCATACCGTATGATCCGGCCCGTGTTAAATTCGGCACAAAACAGGTTATTTGCGTATTCGCGGCCAAAAGCGGTCCCCTTATATCGCATCAAACCAGAAGGGGCCACCCTTGGTAATTTGCTCATCACCGGCATCAGATCGCCTGTTAACGGAAGTTTGTCTTCGCTGATAACCGCATTAGGTTTGGGATAAACGCCTCCTTCAACCCAATGCATAATAGCATCGCGATAACCGTCTTTCGGATCTGTAAAATAGGTCATGGTGCCCATCGTTTCTCCGGCGGGCATAAAAGCAATTTCAATAGAATTATCAAAGCCTCCTCCCGACATCCATTCCAACCCGGTTCCATCCGGTCTGCATCGCCATATCCTGGCTCCCTTACCGGTTAGCCGGTCTCCTTCGCGCGTGGTAATATCAAATCCACGGCGGGCATCGGTCAGGTACAACCAGCCGTCCGGGCCCATAAAAGGGCCGCCCAGTGCGGCTCCGTTACTGTGAAGTGTCCAGCCGGTCATTACTACTTCGCGCTCATCCGCTACTCCATCGTTATTGGTATCTTTTAAACGCAGCAAATCAGGTGATGCGGTGACATACAGGCTGCCCTGAAAAAATGCACCACCTTTGGGGAATGGCAGCTTGTTGGCATATATCGTCGACTTATCAAACTTGCCATCATTATCTGTATCCTGCAGCAAACGAATATGGTAGGTTGGATCCTTCAGCATCTGCTCGGTACCCATCGTATTTGGCCCGGTCGATTCAAAAACAAATAACCTTCCCTGATCATCAAATGAAGCAAACATTGGATAAGATAATAATTCAGGAGCCACAACCTGTTCAATGGTGAAGCCATCAGGCACCTGCAATCCGGCTACCTGTGTTTGAATTTTCTCAGCCGATTTATAAGAAAAAAGAAGGAATACAATTCCTGAAATATAACACAGCTTTAATACGGGCCTCTTTATTCGTTTCATCAGAGATTTAATAACTGCCGGCCTTCAACAAGCCGGTATTTGTTTATCTGGTATGCTTCGGGATTCTTTTGATCCATACTGAAGCGTTATTGGTTATTCTCAAGCTGGCATACATAGTTAGCACGACAGACTAACAAAACAAATATACTGATACAACTTGTATATACAAGAAAAATAAAAAAATTATATTTCATGCTAACAAACATCAAAAAATATTATATTAAACATCTTATTAGCAGGTACTTATACTATTATAAAAACGCATCGAAATCCTGCCAATTACATAATAATAGCACGATACATCATAAAATATAACATCATTCTTTATGTAATAAAATTACCTACAACCTGCAGTTAAACCCGACTAACAAAGTTTATAATAAAAAATGATCCGAAGCTTTGCCGATCAGGTTATAGAACATAACTTCGCGAAGTGTTAGAGAATCAGCCCTCTGCATATACAACAAGAATGTAAATTACCTACATTTGAAGCCCCCGATACAGCGATTATGAATAAGTCACAAAGCACACCTCTATATAAGAAGGTAATTGATGAGTTGAAAAGCGAGATAGACTCTGGTCATTATAAGAAAGGAGATCTGCTGCCTTCTGAAAACGATTTGTGCAAAACGTACAGCACAACGCGTCCAACGGTCAGACAAGCCTTAACGGAACTTACACGGCTGGGCTATATCGTACGCCAGCATGGTAAAGGCAGTATCGTGTCGGAGCCTAAAAGCGGGTTGGGAATTTTATCATTAAAAGGGGCAACAGCGGGTGTTGGAAAAAAGAAGCTGATAACCAAAATATTAACAAAGCCGCAAAAGATCAGCTGGCCGGCAGGTTTTTTCTATGAATTGAACGAAGCTGAACGAAGGGCCGGAGCCATTTATTTCACACGTCTGCGGCATGTAAATGGGTCCCCTACCCTCTACGAAGAAACCTATATCAGCGACATGGAGCTTCCCCGCTTCACCATGCATAACCTTGAAAAGCATTCGCTTTTTGATATCCTCCGTAAATTTCATCAGGTAGAAATACAGGAAGGAGAACAAAAGATCTGGGCCGTGGAAGCTGATAAAGAATTAGCAGCGCTGTTGAATACCAAAGCAAAAAAGCCTCTTTTACATATGAAAAGGCGATTGACAACCAATATTAAGGGGCTGTATATCTATTCTTTTCTGTATTGCAATACAGAGGAATATTTTATCCAGGACTATTTTTAGATAATATCCGGGGTCAAAACAAAGCACAGACCAGATCTTTTTTCAGGTATTTCACGCTTAAATAAACGTGATTTATACTCTATAGCTATGATTTTTACTCACTTACCTTTATATAAGGTATCAGGATATAAATAACATAGCCATGAAAAAATCCACATTAAAAAATCCGAATGCCGTGCCAAAAGCAGGGGGGCCGGACAAACAAATCAATAAGTCGGATCCTGTTGCTATGGTTGAACTCAGGGGTCAGATAATTTCAGAGTATAACGAAAGCATTCGCAGCTTTAACGCAGGACACAAATAGCACATCGACCGGCTGTTATTATAATCAAGATCCTGCTCAGGTTCTGCCTTAACCTATTACGGACTTTTCACCGGCAAGATATTCAAAGAGAAGAACAGGCAATCTAAGCCCCTTCCCACCACTCTTTTATTATTAGTGTCAGATTCTTAAATAATTTTATTTGCTAAAAATTTTAGCATTATCTTTGTTATCCCAATTCTACATCTATGAGCAGGGACAAGCAAATTATTCATTTAGATCAGGACGCATTTTTTGTTTCAGTGGAGCTGTTAAAGAACAGCAGCCTGATCGGTAAGCCGGTAATTATTGGCGGCAGTTCAGACAGAGGCGTGGTGGCATCATGCAGCTATGAGGCACGTAAATACGGTGTCCACTCGGCCATGCCTTCCAGAATGGCTAAACAATTGTGCCCTCATGCCATTTTTGTTAAAGGCAATATGGATGAGTACAGCAGATACTCACATATGATTACCGACATCCTGCAGGAAAGGGTACCCCTGCTTGAAAAAGCAAGTATCGATGAGCATTATATCGACATGACGGGCATGGACCGGTTTCACGGATGCATGAAGTTTGCCCATGAGCTGAGAGCCCTGGTAATCAAAGAAACCGGGCTGCCTATTTCTTTTGGCTTATCTGTCAATAAAACGGTATCCAAAATCGCCACGAACGAGTGTAAGCCCAATGGCGAGCTACAGGTGCAGCATAATCAGGTTCAGCCTTTTCTAAATCCGCTTTCCATTAAAAAGATTCCGGGTGTTGGTGATAAGACCTATATCAAATTAAGCGAGATGGGTGTGCGACATATTTATACGCTGGTTCAGATACCGCAGCAACAATTATTTAAGGTACTGGGCCAGAACGGCACATTGCTGTGGCAAAAGGCCAACGGCATAGATAATTCACCTGTGGTACCCTACCGTGAACAGAAATCGATTGGTACCCAGAGCACTTTTGAATCAGACAGTATTGATGTAGAAACTATCAAACAACTGCTTACTGCCATGGTACTGGATATCGCCTTCCAGCTACGCACCCATCGAAAATTAACTTCCTGCATTACGGTCACTATCCGCTATGCCAATTTTGAGACTGTTACACAGCAGGCATCCATTCCCTATACCGCTATTGACAGCTTCCTGATTAAGAAAGCAAAGGAATTATTTGACAAAGTGTATAACCGGCGGATGCTTTTACGGCTTGTGGGGGTAAAATTATCTAACCTGGTAAATGGATTTGAGCAGATCGACCTGTATGCGGCCTCCGAAGAGCAATACAGCCTGGTTCAGGCGATGGATAAGGTCCGCAGAAGATTCGGAGAAAAAGCAGTGACTCTGGCATCTGCATTAAATGTCCATCTGTAAGTCTGCGGCTATGTATCTGAATGTCCATTCGCAATACAGTCTCCGCTACGGCACCCTGTCTATTGATCAAATTATCCGGCAGGCTAAGGACAATCATATTGAACAGTTAGCTTTAACTGACATCAATAACTCAACGGGCATTATGGAATTCGTACGGGCTTGCAATAAAGCAGGCATAAAGCCCATTGCAGGGATCGAATTCCGCAGGGATAACCGGCTTCTGTATATCGGAATCGCCCGCAACCGCGAGGGACTTAAAGAGCTGAATGACTTCCTGACCTTTTATAATTTAAACAAGCAGAACCTGCCTGACCGCCCGTGGGAGTTTCAAAATACTTTCGTTATTTACCCGTTCACAGGCGAAACCACAACTTCATTAAAAGAGCATGAGTTTATCGGCATCAAGCCTGAAGATATTAACAAGCTTTTCGGCAAGCCCCTGGCTGCTGTAAAACACAAACTGCTTGCTTTGGTACCGGTAACGGTTACAAACAAGCTGGAATACAGGCTGCACGAATATTTGCGCGCCATAGATCTGAATACATTATTCACAAAGGTCGGGGAACAGGATAAATGCACCCCTGAAGAGGTTTTTATTCCCGCAGATCATATTAAGCATTTGTATGAACAGTATCCTGTTATTATCAGAAACACGGAAATGCTGATGCAGCAATGCAATATGATCATACCGGAAGGTTCTCCAAACCGCAAGACATTTACAGGCAACCCCAAGGATGATAAGCTGCTACTGGAAAAGCTTGCCTTAGAGGGGATTGAATACCGCTATGGAAAATCAAGGGCAGCCCTCAAACGAATAAAAGAAGAGCTTAAAGTTATCGACGACCTAAACTTCTCGGCTTACTTTCTGATCACGTGGGACATTATCCGTTACTCGATGTCACGGGGATATTATCATGTGGGCAGAGGCTCGGGGGCCAACAGTATAGTGGCATATTGTTTACGTATTACTGATGTTGACCCCATAGAACTCGACCTGTATTTTGAACGCTTTCTGAACCGGCAGCGCACATCGCCGCCTGATTTTGATATTGATTACAGTTGGGATGAGCGTGAAGATGTACAGGATTATATCTTTAAACGCTATGGCAGTGAGCATACGGCCTTACTGGGCACCATGAGTACATTCAAAGACCGTTCGATCATCCGGGAAATCAGTAAAGTGATGGGACTTCCCCGCCAGGAAATAGACAGCTTTACTGATCCCACTAAAGATCGTGTAAATAAGAACAACCCTACTTTTAATAAAATACTGGCTATCCATAATATGATGAAGGAAATGCCCAATCAGCGCTCTATACATGCAGGCGGGGTACTCATCTCAGAAGAACCGATCACGTACTATACGGCTCTTGACATGCCGCCCAAAGGGATGCCTACGGTACAATGGGACATGTACGAAGCGGAAGCTATCGGTTATGAAAAGTTTGACATTCTCAGTCAGCGCGGGATAGGACACATTAAGGAAGCCGCCAACCTGGTACTTCAAAATCAGAAGATCAAGGTAGATGTTCATGATGTAAAAACCTTTATGAAGGATCCGAAAATTAACGGGCAGCTGAAATCCGGGGACACCATCGGATGCTTTTACATTGAATCTCCTGCCATGCGGCAGCTTTTAAAGAAACTAAAGTGCGAAACCTACTTAACACTGGTTGCTGCAAGCTCCATTATTCGGCCCGGGGTAGCCATGTCAGGGATGATGAAAACGTATATTCAAAATTTTCATAACCCTGCCAGTGTTAAATACCTGCACCCGGTGATGGAAGAACAGTTGAAGGAAACTTACGGCGTAATGGTTTACCAGGAAGATGTGATCAAGATCTGTATCCACTATGCCGGGCTGGATGGTTCTGACGCCGACATTCTGAGAAGGGGAATGAGTGGAAAATACCGTTCGCGGGTAGAGTTTGATAAATTGGTACAGCGTTTCTTTGATAAAGCGAAAGAATGTGGCCGCGATGAAAAAGTAACAGAAGAAGTATGGAGACAGGTATCATCCTTTGCGGGATATTCTTTTTCCAAGGCCCACTCCGCATCCTTTGCCGTAGAAAGCTATCAGAGCCTGTTCTTAAAAACGTATTATCCCAAAGAATTTATGGTAGCCGTACTGAATAACTACGGCGGATTTTACACCCGGTGGTTGTATGTACATGAACTGCAGAAGACAGGAGCAAAAATTCATTTACCCTGTGTAAACAACAGCAAAGATAAAGTAACTATTTACGGATCAGATGTTTATCTTGGATTAATCGGTATTCAGGGGCTGGAAGGCAGGTATATCGAACTCATCCCCGAAGAAAGAAAAAGGAACGGGTCTTATCTGGATCTTGAGGATTTCACTAAGCGAACCGGCATAACACTTGAACAGGCAATTATATTGATTCGGGTAGGCGCTTTGCGGTTCACATGTAAGAACAAGAAAGAGCTGCTTTGGGAAATACATAACTATCTGGGGAATAAAGCGCCCGTAAAACAGCTCACCGAATTATTTCATACCAAGGTGCGGGACTTTCACTTACCTGAACTGCTGAGTTCAAACCTGGAAGATGCATATAACGAGCTTGAATTATTAGGTTTTCCGGTTACTTTAGGCATGTTCGATCTGCTGAAAACAGATTTCAGAGGTGATGTTTTGACCAATGATCTCTTAAAACATGAAGGAAAACTGGTGAAACTGGTTGGTAATTATGTTTGCGAGAAGACGGTACATACCAAAAAGAATACGAAGATGTGGTTCGGCACCTTCCTTGATGCTGAAGGTAATTTTTTCGACACGGTGCATTTTCCCAACTCAACCCCCACCTATCCCTTCAGAGGCAAAGGGTGTTACCTGATCCTCGGCAAGGTGGTGCAGGATTTTGGTTTCCCTTCAATTGAAGTTGTAAAGTTTGCCAAACTGGAAATTAAGCGTGATCCAAAGCTTTGTGATTGAGAGGGATTGTTTCCAGTAAGTCTCAACCCGCACAGGTTTATATAATCCTGCCATCATCCATTTCAATGATCCGGTGTGTACGGGCAGCAAATTCGTTATCATGGGTAATAATTAAAAGCGTTTGTTTGTACAGTTCTGATAGTTCCTGAAAGATGTTAAACACAATTTCACCATTCTTCTTATCCAGGTTACCGGTGGGCTCATCAGCCATAATTATTAATGGATTGTTAATTAGAGCCCGGGCAATAGCCACTCTTTGCTTTTGGCCTCCTGATAACTGGTTTGGTTTTTTTGAAGCCTCATTCTCTATTCCAAGCAGCTTTAACTTTTCCATCGCATGGTGTTCTACTTCCTGTTTAGTGTGCAGACCTAACTTCAACCCGGGCAGCATTACATTACGTAACACTGTAAACTCGTTTAATAAATAATGAAACTGAAATACGAACCCAATTTTAGCATTTCTAACCTTCGCAAGCTCTGCTTCACTTTTTCCGCGCATACTTATCCCGTCAATCAGCACTTCACCCTCATAATCTGTATCCATGGTGGATAGGATATAAAGCAATGTAGATTTTCCGCAGCCTGATTTACCAATAATTGAGGCAAACTCGCCTTTGTCCAAAGAAAAACTGATTTCTTTCAACACCTGAAAAGTAACCGGATCGCTAAAATATTTTGAGACCTGCACGGCCTCGAGAGCTTTATTATCCATGTTATTTACCCCTGATAATGACAACCGGATCAACTTTGCTGGCCCTGCGTGCGGGAAAGTATCCGGCCAGATAGGTTGTAACAAGCGAAAAGACCGTCCCGATAATATAAAATTCCGGATTATAATCGATCGGATAGGTTGTAACAGTGGGTAAAGCTGCTGTAACAAAAGGTATAGTATCAATTATACCCGATATACCAAACCCGAAGAGCAAGCCCAAAGCCCCGCCAAAAATGCCTATACTTAAAGCTATACCAATAAAGATTACATTCACATCTGTGCCGGAGAAACCGGTAGCTTTTAAAATGGCGATTGAATCCATTTTTTCATAGATCATCATGTTCAATATATTATAAATACCAAACCCTGATACGATCAGCAACGTAACTCCTACAGCATAAGAGATCAGTGTACGGATAAAACTTCCGGTCTCAAATTCGGCATTGGCCGTTTGAATATCAACAGCCTGCACATCAAACAGCTGACCATACTCCCTTGCAATAGAAGGAGCCATCAAAATATCGGTTAACTTAACCTGAATATCGGTAATATAGCTGGATGGCTCCCCTAATAATTTCTGTGCGGTATTTATGGAAGCATAACTTTGTACTTTATCAATTTCCTGCAATCCTGACTGATAATAGCCTACTACTTTCAAAGGAATACGCTCCCCTGCACTGGTAGTTACCTGAATAACATCTCCAAGGTCAGCCTGCATTTTTTCGGCTGCAGCCTTTCCAAGAATAATACTGTTTGGAATATTTTTAAGATCGATATAGTTTCCCTCAGGTACATATTGTTTAAATAAGAACAATTTATTCTCGGCCTCCACATCAATTCCATTAATAATCCCTGTAAGTTCAATAGAGCCCACAGTGTAAAACACCTGCACAGTAATTTTAGGAGCAATACCAGAAACCCGCGGATCCTGAGCTAACGTGCGCATAATTGCACCACTGTTATGAATTTGCAAACGTTCATTCTTTGGTTTTACTGAACGTACAAAATTGCGGTATCCTTTGTAATAAAGCTCAACGGGTTGCTTTTCGGATGGCTGAATTTCGTTATAAAGACGAATATGCGGAGTCCGGTTAATGATCAGGCCATCCAGCAGCGCATTTAACCCCGACATAAAACTTAATAACGCAATAAACATAGCAATACTGAATGTTACTCCGATAGCCGCAACAAGGGTTTGTCGCCATCGTGCAAGCAACAGGGACCTTGAGATATCCGCAATCAGTTTAAAATTCATTCCGGTTTTATTAATTCATCCGAAGAGCTGATTCCCGATAGGATCTCAACTTGCTGATAATCTTTCAGTCCGGTTTTAACCAACACGGTATCACCGTTACTTTTCAATACTTTGGAGCCATCAATCAGATAACTTCTGGGTATCAGAAGGGCTTTATTCTTTGAGCGTAATACAATATTAGCTTCAAAAGTGATATTTGGGTAAAGAATTTCGGGCTGATCAACAAATTCCGCTTCCACTTTGAAGGTCTTAGTGCGTTCGTTCATAATGGGGTAAATTTTAGTCACTATTGCCTGAAACACGCTGTCTTTATAACTATCAAGGGTTACCAGCACAACTTGCCCACTCCGGATGCTGAAAATATCATACTCATCAATCTGCATCTCCAGGATAAATTGCTTATTGTCGCCAATTATGGCCAGTGGTGTTTGCAAACTTACAATTTCACCCTTTAATTTAAATAAGTTGTAAACAGTGCCGTCTATTTCACTTTTTACGGTAAAATCATTTTGTTGTGTGGCAGATATCCGCAGGTTATTTTTAGATTGCTCGGATAAGAAATTCAATTGCCGTTTAAGGTCATTATATCTTACACGTGCGGAATACAATGCAGTTCTTGAATTTTGATAAGCCAGTTCGCGCTGTTCAAGCTCCATCTTTGTTCCCACCTGCGCTTGCCACAAACTTTTTTGTCGTGAATAGAGCGCAGAATCATTCTTCATTTTACTCCTGGCCTGTTCAATTTGCAGGGAGGCTTCAGCAAGCTTGTCACGGTTTTGGTTAAAATCTGAATACCGTGCAGCAAGTTCTGCATTCTCCTTGTTTAGTTTCTGTGTTTCATTTGAAATTGTTAGTAACGGCTGCCCCTTTCTAACCATATCACCTTCCCGGACAAATATCTCTTTAATGATCCCATTTACAGTTGCAAAGGCTTCGTATTGATCTTTACTCTTGATAATTCCTGAAGCATAAACAGACTCAGAAACAGGAGCTATAACAGGTTTGATTTTTTCTTTACCAGGGCTGCAGGCGGCAAAAGCCAGAATTAGCAAGAAAATAAAAGGTTTTATCATACTTTCCGGTTTATTGTTTTGACAACCTCATTCATTCTTTCTACTGCAGATATTTAGTTTAAAGGTACTCCATTTTTAATAATCAGACTATGAGCCTAATCAAATCAAATAATGAGGTTGATCAGCTTCCGAAAAAATCCCTTGATTTAACTGTCAATTAAAACTACCTTTCTGGTTCCAATTATAACTATTTATGGGTAAACTACTTTTTTCAACTGCACTTAGCGTACTGGCAATGCTTATTTCCACCAATAGCAGTTATGGACAAGCTAATACCATTCATCAAAATGCTATTGAACGTTACAGTCCGAAATTGGATGCAATTATTGGAAAAAACCCAGATATCGAAACTATAATGAATGGTTTCGAATGGTGTGAGGGGCCCCTCTGGGTGGAAAAAGAAAAGATGTTATTGGTATCAGACGTTCCCCAAAATACGGTTTACAAATGGACACAATCCAAAGGAAAAGAGATTTTTCTTAAGCCATCCGGCTACACAAAGGACATTCCGCGAGGCGGTGAAATGGGATCAAACGGTCTTACCCTGACCAAAGATGGAAAACTGCTCTTGTGTCAGGATGGGGACCGGAGATTAGGCATCATGAATGCTTCTCTAAAGTCTCCCAAATCAGATTTTAAAACGCTTACCGATAATTACAAAGGCAAAAAGTTTAACAGTCCTAATGATATGTCAGTGGCCAAAAACGGGGACATCTACTTCACAGATCCCCCTTACGGACTCGAGAAAAAGATGGACGATCCGCTGAAAGAATTACCCTTTCAGGGTGTTTTTAAAGTTATAAAAACCGGGTATACCACTCTTCTTACTGATACTATTGACCGCCCGAATGGCATCGCATTGTTTCCAGATGGCAAATCGGTACTTATTTCAAATTCATTCCGGCCAAAGCCTTATATTTTCAAATATGACCTTGATGCAAACGGCCTTCTAACAAACGGAACCATTTTTTTTGATGCGAGAAAAGCCTCTGAAACAGAAAAAGGAGCGCCGGATGGCTTAAAAATCGATAAGAATGGCAATGTCTTCGCATCAGGCCCGGGCGGTATATGGATAATCAGCAAATCGGGAGAAGTTCTTGGAAGAATAAAGGTCAGTCCTGTTGCTTCAAACTGCGCTCTTAGCGGTGATGAAAAAACGCTGTTCATAACCGCTGATGATCACGTCCTAAAGGTTAAACTCCGTAATTAACGTGTTTAAATTAACTCAATACTTATATCTTTTAGCATGAAAATAAAAACCTATGAACTATTCCAGGTTCCGCCCAGATGGCTCTTTTTAAAAATTGAAACCGACGAGGGAATTACCGGATGGGGAGAACCGGTAATTGAGGGAAAAGCTGCAACAGTAAAAGCTGCTGTTATTGAGTTAATGGAAAACCTGGTTGGTAAAGATCCGATGAATATTGAAGACCACTGGAATGTGATGTACAGGGGTGGGTTTTATCGGGGCGGACCAATCCTGATGAGTGCAATTTCAGGAATTGACCAGGCACTATGGGACATCAAGGGCAAGTTTTACAATGCGCCGGTGCATCAGTTATTGGGTGGCAAGGCACGCAATTCGATAAAAGTATATTCATGGATTGGTGGCGACCGCCCTCAGGAAGTTGGAAATGCCGCAAGAGAGATGAAAGAGCGGGGATTTACGGCCATTAAAATGAATGCAACAGAAGAATTGCAATATGTAGACAGCTTTAAAAAGATTGAAGAAGCAGTTGCACGAATAGCGGCCGTACGGGAGGCTGTTGGCAGTGATTTTGGGATCGGCATTGATTTCCATGGGCGAGTTCACCGGCCAATGGCAAAAACCCTGGCAAAAGAACTGGAAGTTTTCCATCCCATGTTTATAGAAGAACCTGTTTTACCTGAGAATAA
>DASWTL010000212.1:0-16594 GCA_036402155.1 Sphingobacteriaceae bacterium
TTCACTAAGCCAATAACAAAAGCCCGAATTTGTCCTCTTCTGAGGCTTTTCGGGATTTCTTTTTTTAATATTCAGCTGTGAGATTTGTATTTATCCCAGTATTGTTTCCGGTACGTGAGCGGGTTAATGCCGTAAACCTTCTGGAATTGTCTGTTAAAATTAGAAAGATTATTAAATCCGCATTTGAAACAAATCTCTGAAACGTTCATTGTGTTTTCGATCAATAGTTTAGAGGCATGGTTTAACCGGATTTCAGTCACAAAAGAGGCGAATGTTTTCCTGGTTCGCTGTCTGAAATATCTTGAGAATGAACTTTCGGTCATATTTACCAGGTTGGCTACATCTGCAATATAAATTTCTTCCCGGAAGTGATTAATTACAAACTCCATAACCCGGTTTAATCTGTCAGATTCTAATTCGCTTTGTCCGTTTACTGCATGACTGGATATTAAATGATACTCCGAAGACTCGGCCAGAATGTTCAGGATCTCCAGTAATTTTAGCCAGCGGGAAAAGCCTGTCAATTGTAGTATTTCAACCAGTTTACCACTTACTATTCTATTGGTTTCACCTACAATATGAAGCCCTCTTGCTGATTTTGCGAATAAAGCCTGAATTTTCTTTGTTTCAGGTATAGTTAAAAAATGATCACCAAAAGTGCGTTCCAAAAAATGAATTACAATTGATTTAGCCCGTAGTGTTGATTTAGCTTCATAATATTCCGCATCATTACGGTATAGATGTGGCAAAAAAGGACCGATAAGCGCCAGATCACCTGGCCGGAAATCAGTGATCTTATCGCCGATAAAACGTTTGCCGGTGCTCTCAGTTACCAGTACAATTTCATATTCAGGATGGAAATGCCAGGGAGTTGGATAATAACTGTAATCAAAGTACTTGGCTACAAAAGATTCCTCCGCATCCAGTGGCAGATGTTCAAGAATTGGCTTCATTAATAATTAAAATATATCACCTAAACTAAGAAAAATAGATGAATTTGGATAAAAAAGTATCGGTTCGTAATAAAATAAAAGTAGAAGTGATACCGATACCTGTTTAGCTTTGTTAATAAACAATCTATAATATGAAATTAACTTCTGAACAGGTACAAACGTACAACCGGGATGGTTACCTGGTTATAAAGAATTTCTGCAGCCGGGCAGAAGTTGAGAAATTATATGATGTAGCCCTGAAAGATAATGCTATGGCGGATAACGCGCTCGATTTAAATGATCAGAGCGGTAAGAAAACCAGACTTTCATTGTGGTATAAGCCCGGAAATGATGTTTTCGGATATCTTACCCGAAGTGAAAAGATGGTTAGTTCTGTGGCTTCATTATTAAATAATGATACACCTGTTTGTCATTTTCACTCTAAGCTGATGCAGAAGGAACCACGTGTAGGCGGTGCATGGGAATGGCATCAGGACTATGGGTACTGGTATAAGAGCCAGTTTATGTTTCCTGATCAATTGATAAGTGTAATGGTTGCTTTAACACCTGCTAATAAAGAAAACGGTTGTTTACAGGTTATAAAAGGCTCTCACAAACTGGGCCGGGTTAATCATGGTTTTGCCGGTGAACAGGTAGGAGCTGATATGGTTATGGTTGAAAATGCACTGAAAACAATGGAACTGGTGTATTGCGAAATTGAACCCGGAGATGCACTTTTCTTTCATAGCAATTTATTACACAGGTCAGAGGCAAACCTTTCCGACCACCCGCGTTGGTCCATTATATCCTGTTATTCATCACAATCCAATCTGGCTTATAATGAACCTTCTACGTCCTGGAATATTCGTGTTGACACCGTGCCTGATAATGCCATATTAGAATGGGATGCCGAAACATTATCAAACGCGGATTTTTTAAAGAAAGAAAACGATCCTGCGCTGAAAGAAACGGGTTGGGAAAACGAAATACGTGTAAAATAATGATCCTGTAATTAACAGGATATATTTGATGAAAGCCTTGCACACGTATCAATCTGTTACATGCTGCTCTCTCACCTCTTAATTCTTTTAAAAATAATGAAAATAACAATACTTGGCACTGGATTTATTGGCTCCTTTTATGCAGAATCATTACATAGTCAGCGTAGAAAAGATGTAATTCATGTAGTGTACTCCAGAAATGAGGATCGGGTAAAGAAATTTGCTAAAAATTACGGCGTTCCCCATTATTTTACAGACATGGATGAAGCAATTAATCATCCCGAAACAGAAGTTGTAATTATTGCTCTACCCAATAATTTGCATGAGGCTGCTGTAATGGCTTGTGTTAAAGCAGGGAAGAATGTACTTTGTACCAAGCCCCTCGGCAGAACTGCCGAAGAAGCAAAGCGGATGCTGGATGCAATTGAAAACGCCGGAATATTTGGTGGATACCTTGAAGATCTTTGTTACACTCCGAAATTCCTTAAATCCTGCGCTACTGTAAGATCTGGAGGTCTGGGCAGGATACTTTGGACTAAATCAAGGGAAGCCCATCCTGGTCCGCACAGCAATTGGTTTTGGGATAAAGAGCAATCCGGCGGAGGTGCAATTATCGATCTGGGATGCCATTGTGTAGAAATAGGGCGGAATTTTATCGGAAAGGATATAAGGCCGGTGGAGGTGATGTGCTGGGCAGATACCCAGGTGCATCCTATTGAGGCTGAAGACCATGCCATTGGACTGGTGAAATATGCCAATGGTGCTATCGGCCAGTTTGAAGTCAGCTGGACTTTTAGGGGAGGGATGGATCTTCGCGATGAAGTAATGGGAACAGAAGGAACTATCTGGCTGAATGGTTTTTTACGTACCGGATTTGAAATGTTCACTACCGGGCAGGATGGATATGTAGCCGAAAAGTCTGAAACAAATAAGGGCTGGCTTTTCCCTGTGGGGGATGAGGCTCACGAACTTGGATATTCCACTATGTTCTCAGATATGTTTGATGCCATTGAGCAGCAGCGGGAACCCTTGGAAACATTTTATGATGCGTATATTGTCAACTGCATCCTCGATGCCGCCTATGCTTCAGTAAAAAGCCGGTTATGGGAGCCCGTAAAGATTGATGACTGGCGTGGAAAAAATGATATGGAGAGTGTCTCACATCTGGTAAGCTATGATGAAAAATTTTATCTGATTAAAGAAGAAACCCTGCCTGATGGCGAGCATAAAATTATTCTGAAAAACAAAGAATCCGGGGAAGTTATACAAAGAGTGCTCTGAGTTTTATATCTTGAGAATGGGATAATAATTCATGCCTGAATGGAACCGGTATGTTCCTTTAATACTTATATAATCAGCTGTTCATAATATTATAAGACTATGAGAATGAAATTTTTATCAGTCCTGTTATTTATTATATTATTTTATTTACTTCATGGGTGCAGTACATCTAAAATACAGGCAGTTTCAACTCTGCCGGTAGTTACCAGGCCGGTTGATGCATGGGTCATTCGGTCTGTTATTGACCAAAAACCAAGAATGCTGAGTATTGCGTTGGATAGCAACCTATGGCTGGCCTATAATACGCAAACCGGGTCGTTATATAAGGCATGGGCAGGGAAGGTTAGTTTTGACGGCTCTGTTTATACGGCCAGGCATGGTGTGCAACCTACAACTCAGGGCGTAACTTATATGCAGGAACCGGATGGTGTGGCCTGGAGGCTCGTAATTAATAATACTGAAATAATTCCTGAAGTATATTACAAGGGACATACCATTACAGATAATCGTGTAATGTTAAAATATGAGCTTGTATATAACGGGCAAAAGATAACTATCGAAGAGAGGCCCGAGTATATCCGGTCAACAGGGGAACAGGTGGGTTTTGAACGGATATTTACCACTACAGGTGTTCCGGCAGGAACCGCGGTGGCTTTACGGATGCGTGTAGGATCTCTGACTTCGGAAACCGATTTTACAACTGACGGCCGTTTTAGCGTAACTGAGAAAGTGAATGACGAACTTGAAGGGAAACAATATCTGGCTCTGCAAGGATTGTTAATGCTAAATGATAACGCCAAAACGCGATTTTATGCAAAAATGGTGCGTAAACCCAATATCGTTTCTGAAAAAACGGGTACGTTAACGAGTGAAGAGAAAATTCACGCGGTGATAGCAAATACCGACTGTAGTGCATGCCATAATAAGGATATGAAAACGGTAGGACCATCATACATGGCTATCGCAAGGCAATATGAAAATACGCTGGGAAACCAGGAAATGCTGGTGGAGAAGATAATTGCAGGCGGCGCAGGTAACTGGGGCCAGATACCAATGACTCCCCATCCAGATCTTTCCAGAGAAGACGCTACTTCAATTGTATCCTATATTCTTAGTCTGGATGCGAAGGAAGAACAAGCGAAAACGTCGGAGCAGCTGATGCCAAAACCTGATTATCGGGTTGCGCTGCAGGTGCTTGATGCGGCTGCAGTAAATGAAAATGTGGAAAGACCAGGAATTGCGATAAACGCGTATCAGTTTAATACAAAGGTTCTGAACTTGCCGGATATCACTCCTGAAATGCGGCCCTTTTTATCGGGATCTGTCAATGCGCTTCACTTAGCGGCAACTGATTTTGGCCCGTTTAAAAATAATTTTGTTATTCACGCTACCGGCTCAATTAATATAAAAAAAGCTACTAAAGCTGTTATTCGTCTGGTAAGCGCCGGCGGGTCACGATTGTTTATTGATGGTAAGCTGGTTATAAATAACGATGGCATTCACAACCTGAGAGGTATGGAAAGCGAAATTATCCTTAAAGAAGGTAAGCATCCTTTCAAAATAGAATATATACAGGGGCAATGGCAGAAGGGCCTTTCTCTGCAATGGTTTCCATACGGCGGTAAAGAGTTTAGTGTAATGCCTCCACATTTGTTTTCCTTTACCGGCCGGGATATCAAACAAACTCAAAACGAAGTTATTTCATTGAAAAATACCATTATACCAGGCGATACTTTTCCGCTGGATAGCATCCATCCGGCTTTTACGCTAACTCAGGCCAGACCGGATGCTTTTCAGCCGCCTGTGGGAGGTATGGACTTTTTACCCGATGGCAGACTGGTGGTAAGTACCTGGGATTCCCTGGGAGCAGTATATATTTTAGATGGTGTGCAGGGAAATAATCCCGAAGCGATTAAAGTGAAGCGAATTGCTTTTGGTTTAGCCGAGCCGCTTGGTTTGAAGGTGGTTGATAATGAGATCTATATCATGCAAAAACATGAGCTAACCAAACTGGTGGATCACAATAATGACGAGATCATTGATGAGTACCAAACGGTTTGCAATGGCTGGAAGGCTTCGCCCAACTTTCATGAGTTTGCTTTTGGCCTGGTTTACAAAGACGGCTATTTTTACGGTACACTGGCAACTGCCATAGATCCCGGTGGTGCAAGTTCAAAGCCACAGGTCCCCGACCGGGGAAAAGTAATTAAAATATCAAAAGCTGATGGGTCATTTAGTTTTGTTGCCAGCGGGCTAAGAACGCCGAATGGTATTGGAATTGGTACGGATAATGAGATCTTTATTGCTGATAATCAGGGCGACTGGCTGCCTGCTAATAAGATCGTTCATTTAAAGCAGGATGCATGGTATGGCTCAAGATCGGTTGATTTTAAAGGTACTGAGTCATTAACAGAAACCCAGCCATTGGTTTATTTAACCCAGGATGAGATAAGCAAATCGCCTAGCCAGCCCATCAGAATGGACGTTGGGCCTTATCAAAACCAGATGATATTCGGAGATGTCACTCACGGTGGTATTAAACGCGTGTTCGTCGAGAAAATAAGCGGGGAATACCAGGGCGCTGCATTCAGATTTTCGCAGGGACTGGAAGTTGGAGTGAACCGGTTAGTTTGGGGGCCGGATGGCGCTCTGTATGTTGGAGGTGTGGGTATGAAAGGCGGCGGATGGATACAGTATGGAAAATTAACTTATGGATTGCAGAAACTGACCTATAATAATAAACCTGTTTTTGAAATGCTGGCTGTACGGGCCAAAGCCAATGGTGTTGAGATTGAGTTTACCGAGCCATTAAAAGAAGGGGTTGGATTGTTGAAGTCTGATTATACCATAAATCAATGGTGGTTTAAACCAACCGCGGATTACGGTGGCCCCAAGATGGATGAGACCAGGTTGCCTGTTAAAAAAATTAATGTATCACCAGATCGCAGAAAAGTATTTTTAGAATTAGAAGGCATGAAGCCTAAACATGTGGTTTATATCCGTTTAAATTATAAAACGATAAAAAGCGCCAACGGCCATAACCTCTGGACAACTGAAGCCTGGTATACGATGAATAATATACCGAAGGGAGCGAAGCTCCTATAATTCCATAAAGGGGATAAGCATGCGTGCTGGGCTTTAATACCTAAAAGATTCCGGAGTTTTATGATTGGCTAAGACTTGCGAAGTTTCAAAAACTTCGCAAGTCTTTGTCTGTCACATATTATAGTTCTCCTTCGACTCTTGTTCGACCCATATTCGGGACACGTTCGATAACCGCCGAAGCTGTCCAGGCAAGGCCCCGGTGCAGGCTCGAAGGATTCCTAAAGAAAAGCACTATGAACCTACTACCAGGGGTGGACTTATGGTGGACTTAACGTGGACTTTAGGTGGAGTTAAGGTGGACTTGAACTACAATTTAAACGGTGTTTTTTGCCCAAGTCGGGGTAGCGGGCTGATGGAACCTAAATATACGAAAAAACCTGCCTTTCGGCAAGTACAATTAGAAATTTCCCCATCCCCCCAAAGACTTGCGAAGTTTCAAAAACTTCGTAAGTCTTGTCTAACGTATTATAGCTCCCTTATCCAGATATTACGGTAGCTCTCTGCGTCTGTATGATCCTGTAACAAAATGATTGCTAAGACTTGCGAAGTTTCAAAAACTTCGCAAGTCTTGTTTAACGGTATTATAACTTCCTTATCCAGATATTGCGGTAGCTCACTGCGTCTGTATGATCCTGTAACAAAATGATTGCTAAGACTTGCGAAGTTTCAAAAACTTCGTAAGTCTTGTCTAATGTATTATAGCTCCCTTATCCAGATATTACGGTAGCTCACTGCGTCTGTATGATCCTGTAATAAAATAGGGCCCTTGCCATGTGCTTTATAAACCGGCATTCCGGTATAAACGGTGCTCCCTTTTATTTCTGTGTTATTTTGTATCACCACACCATTATGCATAACTGTAATTCGTGCGGGTGTAAAGAGAGTACCGTTGTCTTTAAATCGTGGAGCTGTATAAATTACATCATAAATATTCCATTCGCCAGGTTTACGCATGGCATTCACTAAAGGAGGAGCCTGTTTATAAATACTGCCTGCCTGTCCGTTTGCGTACAATGGTATATCATACGAGTTCCAAACCTGTAATTCATAAAGTCCCTGCATATAAATTCCGCTATTCCCGGTATTGGGTTTATTACCGTCAGTTTCAACCGGTACCATCCATTCAGCATGCAACTGGAAGTCGGAAAACTTAAGTTTTGTAGTTATATCTCCTGTTCCTTTTACTACCGTCATCACACCATTGTTTAATTTCCATTTTGCCGCGCTGCCATTTTTACTCTCCCACTGTGAAAGATCTGTGCCGTTAAACAGGATAATAGCATCAGAAGGTGCAGATGTGTTTATTCCCGGAGAGATAACTTTCACAGCGGGTTCCCAGAATTCAGTCATGGCCGGTACCATAGGAGGAGGAGGTTTCGGGACATACTGAGCCTGACCCAGAATCGGAATGAATAGAAAAACTCCGGCAACAGTTCTGGTTGCTATCTTGAAAAACGAGCTGATGAATGTATTTTGTATGATCATATTATTGTTGATTTTTTAACGTCATCAGATATTCTGTGATATCAGCCAGATCTTGCTCATTTAAGGCCAGCACATTCGGATCGGGCATAATACTGGTTGAAAACTGTTTCCTGGAACCAATATTTTTTGCATTGATCACATGATTTTTGCCGGAAGTTTCCTTAATTATCACTGCTTCTCCATCAGCCTGAATAAATCCATAGGTGGCCTGGCCATCTTTTGTAGTAATTAACCAGGGTGCAAATCCAAACGCCAGAGCTGCACTGGGGTTAATAATGGCATCTAAAAGCCCTGTTTTGTCGAATTTCTTACTGATCAGTGTTAATTCCGGACCTATTTCATTACCTGAATTTCCTACCCGGTGACAGGCAGAACATTTGGTTAAGAACAGCGCTTTCCCTTTCTCTGACTGTCCGCTTAGTTTCAGGATAGTGGAAATCGAAAGTATTTTATTTCCTCCTGGTCTTTTAAAATAATCACCTGCCAATACCCGCACGTTCTGATCAGGATTATTGAATATTTCTTTACTTACTTCGGTAATAACTTCAGGACTTAACTTATTTTTTGATGCCAAACTGATTAAAAGCCGGCCACCGGTTGTGTCCCTGGCCATGGTTAACGCGATATCAGCTCTGTCTTTTTGAGAAAGTTCCGATTGTAATAACTTTTCCTGCATGGCAAGCATTTTCTTGCTCGCTTCTGTGGTTTTTTCGGTATCGGAGACGGGGATATTAAAGTTAATCCATTCATTCGCTTTGCGGTATTTTAGCCACCATTGCGCCTGTTGCGAAACATCCGGAGATGCGTTGGATGCTAAAAAGATCATTGCCTGTGCCGCTTGTTCATCTTTAATGAACGGAATTGTTTCTAATGCACGTTTGCGCTGAGCCGGGGTTAGTCGGTTGGAGGCAGCTCTAAGCTTTACATCATTAATAGCCCCTTTTGGATGCAGACGCCAAACAATCTCTGCAAATTGATCACTCCATTTCAAGGGATCAGCTATTCCCAAAGTTGTTTTTAGCAGGGGGTAAAGTTGTTCTTCTTTTTTATCTGCAGCAATTCCAAGGGCTTCAAGAAATGTCCGGTCGCTGCCATTGTAGCTGCTGAATAGAGTAATAATGATGTCTTTGGTTTTATCGAAAGGAATGTCTCTTAAAGCAACTGCAACTTCCCGCCTCACTGCCGGTGATGGATCTTTCGCCATAGTAGTGGCATAGTCCAGCAATTTGTTTGCAGGTACCACCTGACGTAAAGCGCGAAATGCCGTTAATCGTAGGGCATCATCCGGATCCTGAAGCAATAGTTCAACCTTTCTAATACCGGTTTCTCCCAGATTGGCCAGCAACCACGTTGCTCTTGCCCGGTAATACGGGTTTTTTGACTGTAGTATTTTTTCCACGGCCTTTACCGATTTGTTTCCTGCTGCTTTCAGCGCATGAAAACCAGAAAATCGTACATTGGGAGCCGGACTCAGTAAGGCTTCTATCTGACCTTTTCTTGTTCTCAGATCAATTTTCGGAGTCCTGAGTTTTTTGTTTTTGGGGGCTATCCGGTATATTCGGCCATAACCTTTGGTATCTCTCATTTGATGTCCGCCCACTACCGGATCATACCAGTCGGCTATATAAATAGCTCCATCAGTTCCTATAGTTATATCACTTGGACGGAACCATTTTGATCTGTCATCAGCAATTTTATGCCACACATAATTTTCGTCAGATTCTTTAACCGTGGAAATAAAGTTGGTTCTCCGGAGATCGAATCCGGCGCCTGCGGGTTTTGGCATATATCCGAATATAACATTTCGGCCTGCATCCGCACTCAATAACAGGCCACGATATTTTTCTCCTAAAAGGTCGCTTTCATTAACAGTAATACCTGTAGGCGAGCCGGCGCCGGTGTGATCACCTGCGGGGTTAACACCCGGATCTTCCTGGTGCCAGTGTGCGGTAAATGTATTTTGACCTGGCCGTTTATCAGCACGCCATGTCCGGGTTCCATCAGTACTAAAATAGCCGGCGTTGCCGCCTTCCATCAGGAAACTGGTACGACAGGAAACCACCTCGTCATCATTATCGTTCTGCCACATATTTCCGTATGAATCAACAGCCAGTTCATAAGCATTCCGGAAATTGTGGCCCATAACTTCAAGGCCTTTTCCATCACTTCCTATACGTAAAGCCAGACCGCCAACCCATACACGGCCATCATCACTTACCAGGTTGGGTTTATTGCTCCCCTTACCGTAAGGTGTTCCCCCATTGTAAATGCTGCCCGAGCGAAGCATCCATCCCGCTTTATCCTGTACCAGGTGCGGACCTGCGTTACCGGTGTTAAAATACCAGCGGCCATCCGGGCCGGCCATTGTGGAGTGTAACGAGTGATCATGATCATAACCTCCAAAACCTTTCAGAAAGATTTCTTTTTTGTCAGATTTATCATCCCCGTTCTCATCAGTATAAATGATCAGGTAAGGTGCGCACGAAACCACTACCTTATTCCCAAAAACGGCAATTCCCAAAGGTGACCTTAAGTCTTTATCCTGAACAAATACTTTTGAAGTGTTGGCAACGCCATCACCATCGGTATCTTCAAGAATCATCACACGGTCTCCCTGTTCGTGATGGAGGAATTTTTCAGGTTTGTTATTAAAATCGCGATAATTTACTGCCTCCGTTACCCAGATCCGGCCCTTAATATCAACGTCTATATTAGTAGGATTGTAAAGCTGTGGTGACTCAGCAAATAATGTTGCCTCAAGATCATCTGGTAAGATCAATCCGGTTGAATCTGCCGGAGTCATATCAAAAAAACGGATTCCTGCAGTATGCGATGATAAAAGGAAAAGAAGGCAAACTGCGATAGTTGTTAATTTCATCAGAAAAAATATTTGAGACCCCGTATAAAGGGCTGTTACGATTTGAATGAAGGCTTTAGATCAAGCACAGATCTTAAGAATTTATTATTGGAAATATAACTTTCAAGCATGGGTTGCTTGGGCGGTACTGCCCCTTCTATTTGTATCCAGCCGGTATAATTAATATCGTCTAAAGCTTTTCGTACTTCCTTAAAATCAATTTTTCCTTTGCCGAGTAAATTTCCGTTCTCTTTTGCATGAAATTCACAAATAAGGTCTTTTCCCAGCCACCGTATCTCATCATAAATAGGGTAGCCCATGTGGTGAGAATTCGCCACATCATAATAAACCTTTATATTCGGCGAACCCACAGCATCTATAATCTCCTTGTGCTCAGCTGCACTTAGCCATGATTCTATACCAAGTGTTATTCCCTCCTTTTCCGCTTTGGGAGCCACTTTCTGTAGTCTTTTAATCACTTCTTTTTGGCCGGGTAAATCATTTTTTAAATCGCCCTTTGAAAAAAATGCCAGCAGAACCACTTTGCATCCTAATCCCTTTGCAACATCTATTGAATCGCTTACCCATTGTTCCGTGCGAGGGTCGGATTTATATGGAACGCTGTTCATTTCGCCAATGGCTAAACCGCTAAATTTAAGGCCGGCTTGTTTTGCCGCTATCTTATATGCTTGCTGAACATCCTTTCTGGTAAGATGCATCTGGTTTGCCACATTGCCTAAACTCACCTGAACTCCTTCTAAACCTATTTTTCTGGCAACATCAAATGCCGCCGGTTTATTTGCCGAATGGATAGACCAGTCGCAGGCGCCAATCCTAAACCTGGGTCTTGGTGATGAAGCCAATAATTCCAGCGGATCTGCTAACCCAAGTGCGGCCAGTAAAGCAGAAGATTTTAAAACTTGACGACGTGTATACATAATACGATTACGAATATGCAATTTGAGTTTTTAAATTCACGATTTCTATTATATTCCTAGCCACTTCTGATACTATTCTGCCTTGATTTTGCTTGATGAAGATTCTTTAATGCTGGAATTATACAATAAAGGCAGCTTGTAACCGGATCATAAAGACCGGCCCCCCTCGTTAATTATGCAAGGAATGATTTGAAAAAATAAAAATAATAGTATGTTTGGATGGCTGAAACTGAATGCTTTATAATTCAGGGTGAGTTTTTATTACTGATACATTGCAAATTGTATTAGTTTTTGTAAAAATATTTAAAATTTCTACTACCAGTAGCCGTCTGAACTGTTATGTAAGGTAGAGTATTTGTACATAATGAATAATGGATAAGGACGAAGCACAGGAGTTAATAACAAAATATATAGAAAATCAATGTTCACCTGAAGAAAAAGCACTCATTGAGCGCTGGTATCTAAAGGAAGCAGCTGCTCAGCAATTGCCTCAAAGTCAGACTGATTTTAGTGACGAGAAACATGAAATCTGGGATGGGACATTAAAAAAAGCCGGACTTAAACAGAAAAATTATAACCCAGGCATGGTGTGGATGGCATCTGCCGCTGCAATATTGATTTTCTTAAGTATCGGATTCTTCTTTTTTAGAGTAGAAGAACCACAGGTGCAGGTTGCAGTTACACAGGCTCCTGATGTGACTCCCGGGACCAATAAAGCAGTCCTCACTCTGGCTGACGGATCAAAGATAGTTTTGGATCATGCTGGTGAAGGTGTTCTTGCCAGGCAAGGGAATATCGTTATTAATAAGGGAGCCGAAGGTCAGCTTGTTTACGATGCTTCCAACTCTTCCCTTAATACTGATCGTGCAGCAGTCTCATATAATACAATTTCTACTCCCCGGGGTGGGCAATATCATGTAATACTTCCTGACGGAAGTAAAGTGTGGCTTAACTCTGCCTCGTCAATTAATTTCCCTACCGCTTTTAACAGTGATGAAAGAAACGTGACGATTACGGGCGAAGCATATTTTGAGGTAGCTCCAAACGCTACTAAACGATTTAATGTAAAAGCTAACGGTACTAATGTGCAGGTTTTAGGCACTCACTTTAACGTAATGGCATATGCAGATGAATCATCTGTAAAAACGACATTACTTGAAGGAAGTGTTAAGGTCTCATTAGGGAAGGCTGTGAATGTAATTAAGCCTGGTGAACAAGCTGAATCTATTGCCGGTAGAATTAATATTAGCAATGCAAACCTGGAAGAAGCGGTAGCATGGAAAAATGGTTATTTTTATTTTAAAGATACCGATATAAAAACCGTTATGCGCCAGATTGCCAGGTGGTATGATGTTGATGTTCAGTACAAGGGCGAAATTCCTGGAACTGTGTTTTCCGGAAAGATGTATAAGAATGTAAATGCATCGAAAGTACTTGAGATACTAAGTTATTTCAAGGTTAACTTTCGTATTGAGGAGCCGTCAACTCCTTCGGGAAGGAAAACCATTGTAATTCTCTAAGAGGATTTATACAGTTAAGTGCGGGCATTTAACTAATACATAATCATTCGTGTTCTTTTAACATTAAAATAAAAATCTATGATTAAAATTTTACTCTTAAAATAACTTTTCAAATACCTTAAGGACTATACGTCCTGCCAATCCAATACTGCCAGAATTAGGTAAATTGTAATAATACTGCTATATTACTCATGTAAAAATAGTCAGTATTCCTTGTCACGTCTTTCTTCATATCCGGATCAGCAAATTTTATTTTGGTTATGAAACTAATTAAGTTTTTGATATTTATTTCCTTCGTTCATACAGGTTTTAATGGATATAGCCAGGTCACTTTAAAAAAAGAGAATGTTCTGTTGGGGGAAGTATTGCAAGCAATTGAAAAGCAAACGGGCTACGTGTTTTTATATACCGATACGGAATTGGTAAAAGAAAAAATTAGTATTCAGGTTAAAAATGCTTCAATCGTTGCTACTTTAAATGAATGTCTCAAAGGTCTGCCATATACATTTAAAATTGTTGAGAATAATATTCTTCTGAAAAGGGAAGATCATATTTTGAATAATAGCAATCTTAATAGTTTTAACCTGCCGATAACAATTCAAGGTACGGTAACTGATAAGGAGGGTATTGCCTTACCGGGAGCTACAATTATTATTGATGGGACTAACAGGGGGGTGATCTCGGATATTAATGGGGAGTACTCTATAGCTGTCAGTGATCAAAGTGCAGTTTTGGTTTTTTCCTTCCTGGGATATAATTCCGAGAAAATTGAAGTAGGCAGTAAAACACGGATCAATATTGTCTTGACAGAGCGGGCTGAGGCGTTAGGAGAAATTGTTGTGGCCGTTGGCTTTGGCACTCAGAAAAAGGCAAGTGTGGTAGGTGCAGTATCCAATATAGATATAAGGGAACTAAAGAAAGCTGCTCCATCCAATCTTACCAATGCCATTGGTGGACGTGTGCCTGGGTTGGTTATCAGGACAATGGACGGGGCGATTGGTGGAACCCAAAACCGGTATTCAAATGGTGATCTGGATGATGCACAATTTTATATAAGAGGCAAGGCTACAACTAACGGTCAAGCGCCTTTAGTCCTTATTGATGGAGTTGAAGGCTCATTTTCAAGGATTAACCCGGAAGATATCGATCAGTTCAGTGTACTGAAGGATGCCTCGGCTACAGCCGTTTATGGCGTAAGAGGTGCAAATGGGGTAATACTGATTACTACCCGGCAAGGGGCAACAGGATCTCCGAAAATCAATTTAACCAGTCAGGTCAGGATGATTAAGCCTCTGGATTTTCCGAAGTTTCTGGGGTCTTATGACTATGCAATGTTATATAATGAGGCTCGCAAAAATTCAGGCCAGGCGCCGGTTTATACCAATGAAGATCTGGAACATTATCGGACAGGCGATTCACCATTTACACACTCTGATGTGAATTGGCGGGACCTACTACTTAAAGATTATACCACAGAGAATCAGCATATTGCCAACATTACGGGAGGTACAAGCAAGGTCCGGTATTATATTTCCGGCGAATTTAATCAGGCAGGAGGGTTATTTGTGAGTAGCAGGGAATCAAAATATAACTACAGGCGTTTTAACCTGCGAACAAATCTTGATTTTACAATTACGCCTTCAACACAATTGGACATTAAGGTAAATGGGCGGCTTAACGACCTGAACTTTGGTGCCAAGGGTGAAAGCAGCGGACAACGTGTTAATGCTACTGCATGGGGTGATATCGTAAACAGGCTTCCTAACACAAGCCCCTTGTATAACCCCAATGGTACTTATGCTGCAGGGTCGGGCGCAATCGGGTGGAACTCATTATCAGATCTTTATGACTCTGGTTTTTTCAGACGTTTGCAGAATACACTGGAATCGAATTTTGTTTTAACCCAGAAATTGGATTTTTTGGTGTCCGGACTTTATGCCAAAGGCAAGTATGCCATGTCGTTCAACTCCGGATCTCAGAAGTATGTGTATAAACAACCGGCTATTTGGAGATATGATCCAAGTGATGGTTCTTATACATTGCATAGGGCAGCAACTATACCAATCTATTCCAATACTTCACCGTTTAATAATTTTAAGCGTACGCAGTATGTTGAGGCATCTGTTAATTATGACAGGGCATTTGGCAAAATTCACAAAGTAAGTGCTATGGGGGTATTCATCCAGAATACGGATGAGGTTCACATAAACCTGCCCCGGTCTTTTCGTGGTGTTTCCGGCCGGGCTACTTACGCTTATAAAGATAAATACTTATTGGAGGGTAATATCGGATATAACGGATCAGACCAATTCAGTAAGGGCAGGCGGTATGCTGTTTTTCCTGCAGGAGCATTGGGTTGGGTTGTGTCAGAGGAGCGTTTTATGAAGGATTACATTAAGGTCATCGATTTTTTAAAGATCAGAGGATCGTATGGCGAGGTCGGAAATGACCAGATAGCAGGGTACAGCTATTTATACCGCTACGAATTTAACAGTCCGCCTGCCCCGGGTACATCAAACGCTAACTCAAGCTATTACAGTCTGGGCGTGTCACCGGTTAGCCAGATCGGCCTTATGGAAGGAACCCTGGGTAATGACCAGGTATCGTGGGAAGTGGCCCGAAAAGCGAATGTGGGTTTAGATCTGAAACTGTTCAAAAGCCATTTAACCTTTACCGGAGATTTATTTCAGGAGAAGCGAAATAACATCCTTGCAAAAAGAAATGACCTGCCATTATATACCGGTCTATCGGCTTCTAAGCTTCCGGCACTAAATATTGGGAAGGTTACCAATCGCGGTTATGAGATGGAGCTTAGTTACAATGATAACCTGGGCAACGTTCACTTCACCGTTGGCGGCAACTATACTTTTGTTCGCAATACCATTGATTATATTGCAGAAACACCCCAGCGATATGCTTATCAGACTCAGGCAGGTCATCCTATCGACACTCCTTTTGGATATATCTGGACTGGTAAATTTTATGATTTTCCGGATCTGACAAACCCGGACGTTCCAAAACCGGTAGGCTCACTGATTGCCGGGGACCTTCGGTTTGAAGATTTAAATAAGGATGGAGTTATTGATTCTGATGACAAAACATACTATGGGTACTCTGACCTGCCCGAGAAAATTTTTGGTTTTAATTTTAACCTGACGTTTAAAGGATTTGATATTTCTACTTTCTGGCAGGGAGCATCTAATGTAAGTATCCGCCCCTCTGGCCCAATAAGTAATGAATTCGCGCCAAATGTGCAGCCGTTTCATAAAGAAGGGCGTTGGGTATATGATCCTTCACGCGGGCTTGACACACGGGCGACTGCAACATATCCGGCATTGCAACCCGGAGGATCTGCTTATACCCGTGAAGCCTCTACGTTTAATTTATTAAATGCGGAGTATCTCCGGTTAAAGATCGCTGAAATCGGGTTTACCCTTCCAAAGCAATTAACGGAGAAAATTCGTGTGGAAAATAT
>DASWTL010000213.1:0-7258 GCA_036402155.1 Sphingobacteriaceae bacterium
ATTTGAACATGTAATTGAATGTCTTATAAAATATCTTGATTATACAGAAGGTCAGGCAGGGAAAATAGCATGGACGGTTCATACTGATGGTAAATGTATAATTCTCGAAGGCTCTTTCACTGAACTCGAAGTATATCGAAAAATTCTACAGCAGGAAGGTCTAACAGTTAGTATTGAGTAATCCCATGGAATAGTTTCTGTACAACATTCATTAAGGGATGATTGATAACAGGCTTTTTAAAAACTCTTCAAAGAGTTTATCAGGAGTACCTAAAAGATACCGTTAAAAATAACATCTTGGAAAACTCCGTCCCTTTATCGGGAACCGAAAGTTTAACATTACCTCATGCGATCCGCCTTCTACTTTGGCAAGATCAGTAGTGGTAAAGTCATAAGAATACCCTACCTGAATATTTGGTCCAAGCTGGATCTCTGCAATTGCATCAAATGAATCAAATGATCTCCATGATGCTCCTAACCAGATCACTTCTTTCAATAAAAAATTAGCATTGACATCGATTTGTAATGGCGCGCCATTTACATACTTTAACAGAACATTTGGTTTAAACTTTACATTCTCACTCAAATCAGTTAAATACCCACCCTGCATCATATAATGTGCTTTATAAGCGGTTCGGGTGGCCGTAGTACTTCCAAGATCCCGATAAAAAAAGAACGGGGAAGAAACTCCGGCATAAAATTTTTCTGAGAATAACATGACCCCCAACCCAAAATTTCCTCGCATATTATCCCCGTCAGCAAATACCGGATCTATTGCAGTGGATGAACTGGAGATAAGGCTATAGTTAGCAACATACTTACTGATCCCTGCGTTAATCCCTGCTGCCAGATAGGTAGTTTCACCAAGTTGAACACGCTGCGCAAATGTTAAAAAAGCGCCATTTTCTGTGATAACCTCACCAATCTGATCGCGCATAAACATTAAACCAGCAGAACTATTTGATTCTTTGATTGGAGTATGAACTGTGAATGATTGTGTATTAGGCGCACCTTTAAATCCTGTCCATTGCTGACGTGCAAGAGCTGTAACATTCAGGGCCTCATCTATTGCAGAATAAGCAGGATTAATTGCTAACCCATTAAACATATACTGTGTAAACATTGCTTTTTGCTGAGCGAAGCCGCTCAGGCAAAAAATGGCACACAGAAAAACCAAACCTTTTTTCATTATGAAGCATTAATATGCACTGTTTACGTAATCAGTACCAAACAGTTACCTATCGGCGACTTTTTTTTTCAGGCGCATTTTTATACACATGGTGTGTAGAATTACAGACGGTAGTCTGATTTCGTTTTACAATATTACGAGTTCTTTTAATTAGAGATTAATATTTCCTAATAATCCGGATTATTTAAAAAATAAATCTGCAAATTCTACCCATGGCATATGCTTTGTTATTTTATAAGCATATACATCTACCTATGACAAAGCATCTCAACCTCAGCCTCAAACATGTGAAGGAATTTAAAATTCCTTCTAAGAAAACAGCCTTTAAATATATTGATTACGTATTGTATGCTTTATTTCTTTTCGTTCTGATAGGGCAATTTTTAGGATAATCACCTTATTAAAAGAGGATCTTATGTGCTCTTGCTGTAAAATATACTCTGAAAAATTCAAGCATGAACGCTATTCTGAATAACCATTCAAACATCAGCTCATTAGCTGAGAATTCACTGAGATACGTAAGAAATCCAAAAGAAAATATCCAAACTACAAGGCGGAATGGAAATTGGATATAATATGAAATAATTGCTGCTTTGGACGGTTTAAAGAGTCCGGAGGCTGACAAGAACAGTAAAAAGTATGTAATCAGTGTGAACGATACCTTTAAAATTGATAAGGTGCCCGGAGGTATATTCTCAAAATTCATTATCATTTTATAGACCTGCGGGGTAAGAACGATGATGCTTATGACATCCAGCAGTCCAAATAACCGGATCATAATTTTCATAAGTCTATACTATTTTTTGATGTTTCCGTGGAAATTACTACGGAGTAAGCGTTAAGCTTATTCAGAAATTCATTACTCATCGGCAATATTTAGTGATCAATTCATCAGCACTATTACTTCCCAGATTTCTTACAAAAAGCAGGTCTTCGCATGCGCCTTCTCTATCTTTTTGTTTAAGCTTTCGCTGAGCTTGTTTCAGCAGCTGATTTATGAACTTCTCATTATAACCCAGCTGAGCTTTTAACTCCAGTATTTTACTTTCATCGCCTTCAATAACTTCTCCGGCAGATTTTTTCTGATAGAAATTTACAATGGCCCTGGTCAGGTTTTTGCGTGTCCTGTAAGCTGAAATAGCCTGGTTGATATCATCACGCGATCGTTTTTCGCACTCATACTCTTTCAGGGAAAAGTTAACAGGCAACACTATGGCCTGCGTGGTATCATGATCTGCAGGCACTATCCATTTTCCACTGCTTAAACGGATTAGACGAAGAGCTTCGTCATCCAGATCTACACCTAACCCTTTTTGCACATCAGAATCATATACCTTACCCTGATGATTTAATTTAAATTGCACATAAATAGTCCCTTGAATACAATTAAATTTAGAATACTCCGGATATATCTGGTTATTAATCAGAAAGCTTATTAATGCTTTTTCACCCCCCTTAAACCTGGGCTGATCTTTCAGGTTAACTGAAAACAGTTGCAAAAACAGTACTATCCAGGTAATGAACATATCCTAATATAACGCTTAAAGATTGTATCTATGTTATCTTTATTAAAAGATCTTAATCTTCCTGCCTTGGTTCTTTACTGATCTTATCAAAGATCTTATCCATCCGCTCTACGTATTCATTGGTATCGTCAACAAAGAATTCCAATTGAGGAATAATACGTGCCTGATCTTTAATTCTTGCGCCTAATTTATACCGTATTTCACTGGCATGAGCTTTTACAGTATTGAGCGCCTGAGTGATATTTGAATTATTAAAAAAGCTAAGGAATACCCTGGCAATTGCCAGATCGGGTGTCATTCTAACTTTGGTAATCGTTACTAATGTATTGGGGAAATAGTTATTTCCTTCGCGCTGAAAAATTTCAGCCAGATCTTTTTGAATAACACCTGCAAATTTCTGTTGACGTTTACTTTCCATGGTTTATTATTTTGAAGGAATAATACTATTAAATTTAAATTGTTGTCATTAATGATGAACGCTTGTCTTGCAAGCCGAACATAGTGTAATTAATACAATAACTTATCGTAAGGATATCTTTGTGTGTGAATGGCTTTTACTTTTTCATAAAGAAGCTCCCTGAATTCATCTATATTCTGTTTATTTAATGCCGAGATAAAAACCGCAGGACTAATATGCTTCGCCATCCAGCTATTCTTAAAATCCTGCAGGGTTAGCGGCTCACGTTCTTCCTCCGGATGAGATTCGATAGGCTTAAATGCATCTATCTTATTAAAAACGGTTATAACTTCCTTGTCGATTGCGCCAATATCCTTTAGAGTGCCATTAACAGTTGACATATGATCTTCAAAGTTTGGATGTGAAATATCCACTACATGAAGTAAAATATCAGCCTCGCGTACTTCATCCAGCGTAGATTTAAAGCACTCTACCAAATGATGAGGAAGTTTACGAATAAAGCCCACAGTATCTGAAAGCAGGAATGGAACATTCTCTATAACCACCTTCCGAACAGTTGTGTCAAGCGTGGCAAACAACTTATTCTCCGCAAACACCTCCGACTTTGAAACCATATTCATAATAGTTGACTTCCCCACATTGGTGTATCCAACCAATGCCACACGAATTAACTGGTGTCGGTTTTTTCTCTGAGTTTCGTTTTGTTTATCGATCTCCTTTAATTTTTCCTTTAACAGGGATATTTTATTGAGAATTAAGCGTCGGTCAGTTTCAATCTGGCTTTCACCGGGGCCACGCATACCGATACCTCCCTTCTGGCGTTCAAGGTGAGTCCACAAACGTGTTAACCGGGGAAGAAGATACTGCAGCTGAGCCAGTTCTACCTGCGTTTTTGCCTGCGCTGTTTGTGCCCTTTTGGCGAAAATATCAAGAATAAGATTACTGCGATCCAGTATTTTTACCTGAAGTTCACGCTCAATATTTCTCAGCTGCGACGGTGACAATTCATCATCAAAAACAACAATATCAATTTCTTCAGATTTAACAAATGCGTTTATCTCTTCCAGTTTCCCCGTACCTACAAAGGTGGCCCGATCAGGTTTCTGCATGCGCTGCGTGAACGAACGAACGGTCATGCCACCCGCGGTATCTACTAAAAATGCAAGCTCGTCCAAATATTCGCGCGTCTCATCATCACTCTGCCCGGGCGTAACAATTCCCACCAGTATTGCTTTTTCAGGTTGTACAGAAGTATCGTAAAATTTTTGCTTACCCATTATTTATTAACAGAATGTTCAGGCAGGAGTTTTGAATAGGATGACTTGCCCTATCAGATCAACTGCTAGATATTTATAGTTGTTTTACAAACTCCTGCATAGCCTTTACAGGATCTGTTTCTTTCATGAAATTTTCGCCGATCAGAAACCCATTGAACCCGGCCTTTTTCAACTCTTTTATCGTTTGAGGATCACTTATCCCACTCTCTGATATTTTCAGAAACTGATCAGGAATAAGATTCACCAGCTCATAAGAGTGATCTAAAGAAACCGAAAAATCGGCAAGATTCCGGTTATTTACTCCAACAGCATCTAGTTCATCACATAAACTTCTATCAAGTTCTTCCCGGTTATGAACTTCAAGTAATACATTTAGTCCAACCGTCTTAGCTAATTTGGCCAATTGTTTAACTCGCTCCGGTGGCAGAATTGCAGCAATTAGTAGAATTACATCAGCCCCTAAAGCCTTTGCTTCAATAATCTGATATTCATCCAGCATGAAATCCTTTCGCAAGACAGGTAATATATTTTTCTTCCTGGCTTCAGTAAGATCACGGTTAGAGCCTCCGAAAAAAGAATTATCTGTAAGTACCGATAGCGCTGAAGCTCCGGCATCTGCATAACCTTTTGTTACTGTACCAACACTAGCAATGTTATTTATAATTCCTTTTGAAGGTGACCGTCTTTTAAATTCAGCTATTATACCTGTGCGCTCAGGATCAAGGATAAAATCTCTTAAAGAGTTTGTTTTATGATAGAAATACTCACTCTCTTCCAGATGCATAACCGAGTTGCCCGCTTTTGCGATCTCAATTTCTTCTTTTTTCTTTTTAACGATAGTATCAAGTATGGTCATATCTATTTGCTAAGCCAGTTTTTCATCATTTGTTTGCCATGCTCAGTTAATACTGATTCAGGATGAAACTGAACACCTTTTACATCCAGGTTCTTATGTCTCAGTGCCATAATCACATCATTCTGATCTATTGCTGTTACTTCAAGCTCTTGTGAGAAAGCTGTATTATCTACGGCCCATGAATGATATCTGCCTACATTAAATTCTGGGGGACATTCATTAAAGAGCAGCTCACTTTCATCAGTTACCTTCATACGCGTAGCCCTTCCATGCACAGGCCTCGACAAATTATACAATTTTCCACCAAAGACTTCTGCAATCGCCTGCATTCCAAGGCACACGCCCAGAATACTTTTTGTAGGCCCATAATTGCGAATTACATTCAGTAACAATCCCGCTTCTGAGGGAATTCCGGGACCAGGAGAAAGCAAAATCTTATCAAACCGTGCAACATCTTCAAGTTTGAATTTATCATTTCTCCAAACCGTTGCCTCATGCCCGCACTCATTTATAAGATGTACCAGGTTAAAGGTGAATGAATCGTAATTATCTATAACTAAAATATTCATTTTTATATTTCCTCTGCCATTTGAATGGCCTTTCGTAAAGCCATAATTTTATTATTTACCTCATTCAGCTCACTTACCGGATCTGAATCAGCTACGATGCCGGCACCTGCCTGATAGTGAAGCTTATTGTTCTTACTCAAAAAAGACCTGATCATAATAGCATGATTAAAGTCTCCATTAAAACCCATAAAACCTATGGCACCGCTATAAAACCCCCGCTGATGTTTCTCAAAGCGATCAATAAGCTGCATAGCCATATGCTTGGGTGCGCCACTTAATGTCCCTGCCGGAAATGTATCACCTACAACATGAAATGGGTTGATTCCTTTCTGCAGCTTGCCGGCAACCTTTGAAACCAGATGTATCAGATGAGAATAATATTGTACCTCTTTGTAGGCCTTCACTTCTACCTGCTCGCAATGCCTGCTCAGATCATTCCGGGCCAGATCTACAAGCATCACATGCTCAGCACTTTCCTTTGGGTCGTTTTCCAGCTTTTCTGCCAGCTCAGCATCCAGCAGATCATTGCCGGTTCTTTTAAATGTCCCTGCAATCGGGTAGATTGTAGCTTCGTTGTTTTTTATGGTTAACTGGGCTTCAGGCGATGATCCGAACAGCCTGTAATCTCCATAATCAAAATAAAACAGGTAAGGTGAGGGATTTATCGATCTTAAGGCCCTGTAAACATTGAACTCATCGCCAAGAAACGATTGAGAAAATCCCCGTGAAGGAACAATCTGAAAAACATCACCACGGTAAATGTGCTGTTTCAAACGTTTCACAACCTCTATAAATTCATCATCAGAAAACCCTGATTTTTCCTCTTCGCTGATACTAAAACTGTACTCCGGAAAGCTTTTATTCTTGATAAGATATAATATTTCCTGAAGCCCGTCTGATGAAGGCTGCTCTATACTGTGTTCAAAAAGGTATAGTTCATTCTTAAAATGGTCTATTACAATCACATACCGGTAAATATGATATTGCATTAATGGGATCTTCCGCTCTTCAACAGAGGTAGCTACCGGTTTAATATCTTCGAAATATTTAATTGTTTCATAAGAAAAGTAACCGAATAACCCATTACTGATAAACTTATACGAGTTCTCGTCAACACTTGAAAACTGATCGCGGAAGCTGGAAACCTGATCAAGCAGATCCAGTTGATCAGCCGAAACCTGTTTCTCATCGCCATCCGGATAGTAAGTCGCCAGCTTTTCCTCATCCAGTACCATTCCTGCAATAGGATCGCAGCATACATAACTTAAGCTATTTTCCCTGCTATGGTAATCTGAACTTTCTAACAAAATAGTATTGGGAAATATATCTCTCAAACGCAGGTAAATGCTAACCGGCGTTGTAGTATCGGCAAGTACCTTTTTATATGTTGTATGTAATTTATAATTCTTCATTTACTGTTATT
>DASWTL010000214.1:0-1819 GCA_036402155.1 Sphingobacteriaceae bacterium
CAGACGCTAAGTTTCAATAAAAATTTTGAAGAATTGGTTTCCCTCAACCTGGTTCACAATCGCATTAACGCAAAGTGGAAACCATCAGAACGGGTGACTGTGGCTGCCGAATTTCGCAACCGCCTGTACTGGGGTGAGGAAGTAGAATCCAATCCCAACTTTAAACTGTCATTAAGGAATAAAAATGAAAAAGTAAACCTGCAAAAAACATGGATTAACACACCGTCCTTAGTGGTACATACCAATGTGGAAAGGTTGTATTTCGATTTCCAGGGTCGTAAACTAAAGTTGCGGTTGGGTCGACAGCGGATCAACTGGGGAATAGCAACAACATGGAATCCTAATGATATTTTCAATGTATATAACTTCCTCGATTTTGATTATGAGGAGCGACCTGGGGTAGATGGGGCAAACATGAAGTATACGCTCAGTAATTCTTTATCTGCTGAATTGTCTTATGCGCATTCTGGCAACAGGAATGGGAGTATAGCGGCCCTGAAATGCTCCTTTAACAAATGGAACTATGATATGCAGTTCATCACCGGGTGGCTGCATGATCGTCCCACTGTTGGAACCGGTTGGGCCGGTTATATAAAGGATGCAGGCTTTAAAGGAGAAATACAGTACTTATTTCGGGATGGAGACTCAGCCGGCAGATTGAATATGTCACTTGAAGGAGATTATATGTTCAGGAAAGGGTGGTATATGAATCTAGGTTTATTATTTAATAATAAGGGCTTGTTTAAGTCCTTAAGTAACTGGAATGAGTTAGACCTGGATCTTTCTTCAACCAATATAATGCCGACCAAATGGAACATGATAGTAACTGCTGCTAAGGAGCTAACTCCTCTTTTTTCAGCCAGGATGAGTACGGTTTACGCACCAGGCACCAACCTGCTTATTATTTTTCCATCGTTCCAGTACAATATTGCAACAAATTGGGATTTGAATCTTTTCTGGCAATCTTACTTTATAGAATTGAATGAGCAATTTCAATCAGTGAATCACCGTTGTTTTATTCAAATGAAGTGGAGCTTTTAATAAATGCATGGCAGTTTCTTTACCGGAAATCCCGGTTTATTCTTCCTTCTGCACGGTTTGCTATATAAAAAATACCATGATTAGTTAATACCGGTTAATACTGTTTTACTTTCAATGGTAAAATCTTTCGCATAATTTTGAATGAGCGGCAAGTCTGCAGCTTCCACAAGCAACCCTGTAAAATCATATGACCGTACAAGCACAAATCAAGGCATATATTACCAGCCAGCCAGAACCAAAACGCAGCGACATGCAGGCTTTGCACCAGATCATTTTAAGGGTAAAGCCAGAATGTAAATTGTGGTTCCTGGATGGCAAGGACGGTGAAAATAAAACTGTTTCCAATCCTAATATTGGGTATGGTCTTCATGTTATAAAATACGCTGATGGTAAAACGAGGGAGTTTTATCAAATCGGGCTCAGTGGAAACAAAACCGGGATCTCTGTGTATATCCTTGGTATCAATGATAAAACATACCTGGCAAAAACTTATGAAAAGAAAATAGGCAAGGCGAGTGTGACCGGTTATTGCATTAAGTTCAAAATGCTAAAAGATATAAACATTGAGATTCTTGAATCGGCCATTCGATTGGGGTTTGAGCCACAACCCTGATGGATGGCAGGAAATGGGTCAGCTAACCGGGGATATCCTCTTCCAGCTTTTTGAAGATCATGTTTTTATCTACCGATTATTGATAGGGATTAATCTTATATCCTGATCCCGCTGCGACCCTCCCTCTGAAACTGAAAAGCATTGACACCAGACATTTTTCTATGT
>DASWTL010000215.1:0-9429 GCA_036402155.1 Sphingobacteriaceae bacterium
AATGATGCCGTACCCTATTTTCGTATTTTTAATCCCGAATTGCAAACCAAACGATTCGATCCGGAATTAAAATACATCCGGAAATGGGTACCCGAAATTGATGATCCCTTTAGCTATCCTAAGCCAATTATTGACCATAAATTCGCCAGGGAACGGGCTATTAACACGTATAAAATCGCTCTGCGAACCTAACTACGTGTCAAGGCTTGACTTCGGTTATTTTTAAGTCAAAATCAAGACAAGAAACAGGCGGTATAGATACTTGTCCCTGTGAATCGACCTGACCAAACTGGCCATACCCGGAAGCCGATGGCAGAATAAGACGCATTGCACCGCCTTCCTTTAATAAAGGTACCACTTCCTGCCAACCCTTTATAGCGCCGCTCAGCTTCATCGAAAAAGGCAGGTTCGGCTGAAAAACAGCTCCGTTTAAAAACTTTCCTGTACATTCAATAGTAAGTGTAGAATCCAATGTTATCGGACTCCCTGTACCCGGTGCAGTTATTTTATAATAAATTCCTGACGATGTTTTTGTAAAACCTGTTAATGAATTGGCCTGCAAATGTTTCTGGATACTGATATCGTCATAAACAGGAATACCCGGTTCATTTAATACACTAACCGTATAATCGAGAGAAGCATTTCCCGGAATAACACCGGAACCATTTCTGCCATAAGCCAGTTTGGAGGGTATTATCAACCGGATCTTTCCACCCCGGTTTTTCAGTATTTCCACTACTCCAATCCGCAACGCATCCGGATAACCTCTTTTACGCTCCAGATATCCCAAAAACTGTTTTTGACCACCATAACGATGAGAAACGGCGAATGTATCTGTGGAGACAAAACTTCCATCCAGCGTGCGGATAGTATATACCAGTGGTACAATGTCTGAATATTTAACCGGTGCACCTTTGCCCTGAGTAACTATCTGGTAATAAAAGGAACTGGTATCATCGTAGGTATGCTTTGTCACATTCAGATTATTTGATTTTATATAATTCTGAATACTGGTTTCGTCAATTTCATTAATCCCTGCATATTCTTTGTCGCAAGCGCTAAATAATACAACCCCTGCCATTAATACTAAGAGAATATACTTTGAATACATTTTAATCATTATGAGAGTTAATTTTTAACTTCTATAAGTTCAATATCGAAATCGAGAATTGAGTTTGCAGGGATACTGCCTGTGGGATTAGGCCCATACCCATAAAGAGAAGGCGTTATTATTCTTATTCTGCCACCATTTTGTAATCCGCCTTCAACAATTCCACCATCCGCTTTTGGCGCCATGGCAACCTTCCAGGCATCGATCAGATTATTTAATCCATTAGGGAATTGTGGAGGCCCGAAAGTAACTCCTGTGGTATTTGAATCAAACTCATGCCCGCTTAATAGCTTTCCTGAATATTTTACTGTAATAGAGGTGGTATTGAGATCGCTATACGGATAAGAACCCGTTCCTGGCGAGGTTAGGACGTAATATATCCCACTTTCATGCCTTTGTGCTGTTATATTGTTATTAGCAAGAAATGCTTTTATAGTAACTTCGTCAGCAGCAAGCTGTTTTTCAGCATCATACGCAGGTTCTTTTTTGCACGATGAAATGATAATTGTTATCATTAACATCGCTAAAATCAATTTTAAAAACTTCATAAGGGTGCAAATTTATCTTTTTAAACGTCAAAAAGTTAATCTTAACATATTTTAACAATAAAAAAGATATACAATTCTTTCTCAATGGCTTAATAACAATATTTATTTGCCTCTATTAATTGCTTTGCAACACGTTGACGGGTATCTTTAATATTAAAGGGTTCCATTTTAGTAAATCGTCTTAATCCTACCAACATCATGCGCAGCTCATCTCCCTCTGCAAAAGAATATAATGCCTCTTTGCCAGCTGACGACACCTTTTCCACTGCCTGGTACAGATAAATATTCATCATATCAAACTGACCCTTTACAGCTTCTTCTCCGCGAATTTTTGTTAATTTTTCTACACGCAGAATGGTTGATTCAGCTATATAAATATAACCGATAATATCCGCAATGTTCATTACGATCTCCTGCTCTTTAGACAAGGTCATCATTAATTTTTGTACCGCCGCGCCGGCAATCATCAAACCTGCTTTCTTTAGATTTTGAAGAACTTTTTTCTGTGCTGCGAAAGGAGCAGTATCTTCTTCACCAAACTCAGGAATGGCCATTAATTCGCCAGCCACTGCCTGGGCAGGTGTCATCAGGTCTAGTTCCCCTTTCAAGGCGCGCTTCAACAACATGTCCAGGATCAGCATCCGGTTAATCTCATTGGTACCTTCAAAAATTCTGTTGATCCTGCTGTCCCGATATGCCCTGTCCATCGGAGCTTCTGCCGAAAAACCCATTCCTCCATAAACCTGAACGCCTTCATCTACCACATAATCAAGCATTTCTGACCCCCACACTTTAGCTATGGCACATTCAACTGCAAAAAGCTCGGTTGATTTGAGCTTTGCCTTGCCTTGTTCCATACCTTCAGATACCAGCATATCATACGCATCATCAATATTCTGACCTGCACGATAAACGGCACTTTCAACAGCAAAAATCCGGGTAGCCATTTCTGCGAGTTTATATCTGATGGCGCCGAATTTACTTATGGGAAGTCCGAATTGAACACGCTCATTCGAATAATTAACAGCATAATTAAGCACCATACGCGATGATCCTATGGCAGCCGCCCCCAGCTTTATCCGTCCGATATTCAGAATATTTACCGCTATTTTAAAGCCGTTCTCGCGTTCAGAAAGCAAATTCTCCACCGGTACGGGACAATCATTAAAGAATACCTGCCTGGTAGATGACCCTTTAATTCCCATTTTATGTTCTTCCGGATTCATGGTAATTCCACCGAATGCCTTTTCAACAATAAAAGCACTTAGATTTTTATCATCGTCAATTTTAGCGAATACAATAAAAACATCTGCAAAGCCCCCATTAGTGATCCACATTTTCTGTCCGTTAAGCAAATAATGTGTTCCTTCAGGGTTTAATTTCGCATTGGTCCGTCCTGAGTTTGCATCTGATCCGGAATTAGGCTCAGTAAGACAGTAAGCGGCTTTCCATTCTCCTGATGCCAGCTTCGGGATGTATTTATTTTTCTGTTCTTCAGTTCCGTAATACAATATTGGCAGGGTGCCAATACCTGTATGTGCAGAAAGCGCCACGGCAAATGAATGCCCGGGACCAACTGAATCTGTAACCAGCATGGAAGTATTGAAGTTCTTCCCAAAACCACCATATTCCTCAGGTATGGATACAGCGAGCAATCCAAGTTCTCCTGCCTTTTCTAAAAGTGCCGGCATCAGCCCTTCTTCCAGTTTGTCTATTCTTTCCAGGTTGGGATATACCTCAGCAGCTAAAAAATCATCGCAGGTCTTTTTAATCATTAACTGTTCCTCATCAAATTCTTCAGGAATGAAAATGTCTTCTGCTGCAGTTTCACGGATAATAAATTCTCCGCCTCTGATCATTTTTTTTGTTGTTTCCATGGAACTAGTTATTTGTTATTAAGTTATTTGGTAGTTCAGTTAATTAGGTATTCTTATTTGAATAATTTTTGATGGCTGTTCAAGACTACTCACTCTCGACTTACAACTCAATCTTAATTACAACATCTCAAAAATTCCAGCTGCCCCCTGACCGGTTCCTACACACATGGTTACCATGCCATACTTTTTATTTTGTTTACGTAATTCGTTCATTATCTGAACAATAAGTTTCGCCCCGGTACATCCCAACGGGTGTCCTAACGCGATTGCCCCGCCATTTACATTTAATTTGTCCGGATCGAGATCCAACTCCCGCACTATGGCCAGCGACTGGGATGCAAATGCTTCATTCAGCTCGATCAGATCAATATCTTCTTTTTTTAATCCTGCCTTTTTTAGTGCCAGAGGAATGGCTTCTATTGGACCGATACCCATAATTCTCGGCGGCACTCCTGCCACGCCATAACTCACCAGGCGCGCAATCGGCTCGGCATTCAACTGCTTAAGCATAGTTTCAGAGACAACAAGTACAACAGCAGCTCCATCAGATGTTTGTGATGAGTTTCCTGCCGTAACAACCCCGTCTGCGGCGAATACAGGTTTCAGTTTTGCCAGTTTATCCAGGCTGGTATCTGCACGTGGTCCTTCATCCGTATCAACCACATACTCCCGGTTTTTCTTCTTTAAATTCTCATCCAGGTAAGTCTCTTTGACTGTTATAGGCACTATATCATCTTTAAATCGCCCGGTTTGAATGGCTTGTACCGCCTTTTTGTGTGATTTAAACGCAAAGTCGTCCTGATCTTCGCGACTAACCTTATATTCTCTGGCAACGGCTTCTGCAGTTAATCCCATTCCCCAATACCAATCGGGGTGAGCTTTTGCAATTTCAGGGTTAGGAACCAGCTTCCACCCACCAAAAGGCATTCCCGACATGATCTCAACACCTCCCGCGATAATGCAATCGGCCATACCGGTTTTGATCTTTGCGACAGCAGTGGCGATAGTTTCTAATCCTGAAGCGCAGTAACGATTTATGGTTACTCCGGGCACTTTATCTGTATCCAGCCCCATCAATGAAATCATCCGGCCAATATTCAGTCCCTGCTCCGCCTCAGGTGTGGCATTCCCTACAATCACATCATCAATTTGCTCCTTATCCAGATTGGGAACCTGGGCAACCAGATGTTTTATTACTTCTGCCGCCAGATCATCTGCACGTGTAAAACGGAATACTCCTCTGGGAGCCTTTCCTATTGCTGTGCGATATCCTGCTATTATGTATGCTTCCATTTCTTATAGAATAGAGATTTGGGTATTGCGTATTGCGAACGTATATGAATGCCTAATGTTAAACATTCTGTCTATACAATATTTATGTACTTTCTTACTGGTATGCATTCAGTTATTGTTACTAAGGCTTTTCTGAAGCTTATAATTCATTTTTTGCAACTCGTCGATATTATCCAGTATGGAGTTGCATGTTTCCGTTTTTATAAAACCCAGCCGCTCTGCAATAACCATTTGGGTTTGAAGTTCATAAGATGATCCGTTGGCAATACCCAAAAATTGTATAAATTCTCCCTTTGTATTTCTGCCTGCACCTTCTGAAATATTTGATGAAATAGACACTGCCGAACGACGGGTTTGAGAGATTAAACCAAAACGCTCATCTGCAGGAAATTGCCCTGAGGCTTCGTAAATTTTAACAGCCAACTCAATGGCTTTATTCCATATCTTAAGTTCTTTTACATTATGCATCTTTAATATTCATTAGCGCATTGGCATCGCAATACTCAATTCTCAGTACTCAATACATTTTCAATTCCTCAACGTCTTCCCTTTAGTCAATATGGATTGTATTCTTTCCAGCGTTTTTTTCTCTCCGCAAAGCGATAGAAATGCCTCGCGCTCCAGATCAAGGAGATATTGCTCTGATACAAGTGTAGGTTGAGAGAGATCACCGCCACACATTACATAGCCCAATTTTTCTGAGATCTTTTTGTCGTGCTCAGAGATATAACGTCCGGCGTACATGGAGTTTGCCCCTGCGTATACTATTCCTAATCCCTGTTTTCCCAGAACTTTGATGTCTTTACGCTGAACTGGTTTAGTATAACCGGCATCTGCAAGCTCTATAGCTTTCTCTTTGGCATCTGCTATTAGCCTGCTTCGGTTCATCGTGATTGAATATTTGTCTTTTTGCAGGTATCCCAATTCAAACGCTTCTTTGGCAGATGTAGACACTTTGGCCATTCCGATAGTCAGAAAGCGATCTTTCAGTACATTCTGCTCAATCTGGCCGTCTTTAAATTCATCTGAAGCACGCAGAGCAAATTCCTTCGTACCGCCTCCTCCAGGAATCAACCCGACACCAAACTCTACCAACCCCATATAGGTTTCAGCATTTAACTGAACATGATCTGCATGGAGACAAAATTCACAGCCACCGCCAAGGGTAAGATTATGTGGTGCAATAACCACAGGTATCGAAGAATACCGGATACGCATGGATGTTTTCTGGAACATCCTGACAGCCATATTTATTTCATCCCAGTCCTGCTCAATGGCCATCATGAATATCATGCCCACATTGGCTCCGGCTGAAAAATTTGCTCCGTCATTGCCAATTACCAATCCGCGAAAGTCATTTTCTGCAAGATCAATAGCTTTATTTATCCCCTGCATCACCTCACCGCCAATGGTATTCATTTTGGTATGAAATTCAAGATTTAAAATTCCATCGCCAAGATCGGTAATGGTAGTTCCGGAATTCTTCCAGACTGTTTTTGTGCTCCGGATATTATCAAGAATGATGAATGCATCTGTTCCAGGAACAGGTTTATATGATTTGGAAGGGATATCGTAATAGTTTTTAACCCCGTTTTCAATTTTATAAAATGAAGTGTGTCCGGCAGCAAGCATTTCATGAACCCATGGAGCGACCTCATTACCCATGCCTTTCATAGCTTCAACCGTTTCAGCTACGCCTAATGCATCCCAAACTTCAAACGGACCAAGTTCCCAGCCAAAACCAGCCCGCATGGCATCATCAATACGGTAAAGTTCATCTGAAATTTCCGGGATCCGGTCTGATACATACTCAAACAACCCATAAAAAGAAACGCGGAAAAATTCAGCCGCCTTATCGGTTCCTTTTTCATAAACTTTCATGCGCTTGCGCAGATCATCAATACCTTTTGTTGCCTCCAGTGTTGATGATTTAACTTTTTGCTGAGGCTTGTACTCCAGTGTTTTAAGGTCCAGTGCAAGTATTTCAGTTTTCCCTTCAGCGTCTTTAGTCTTTTTGTAGAACCCTTGTCCTGTTTTATCGCCAAGCCATTTATTCTCCTGCATTTTTTTTACATACCCGGGAAGCTTAAACAACTCACGCGATTGATCATTGGGCAGATTTTGGTATAATCCGTTCGCTACGTTGATCATGGTATCCAGACCGACAATATCGGTAGTTCTGAATGTTGCAGATTTTGGCCTTCCCAGGGCGGGACCGGTGAATTTATCCACCTCCTCTACCGTAAGATCCATTTTTTCAACCAGGTGCAGGAGAGACATAATACTGTAAACACCCACCCGGTTAGCAATAAATGCCGGTGTATCTTTACAAAGCACTGTGGTCTTACCCAGGAACTTATCGCCGTAGTTCATCAGAAAATCAACAACCTCCGGTTTAGTCTCCTGAGTTGGAATTATTTCTAAAAGTCTTAAATACCTTGGAGGATTGAAAAAATGTGTGCCGCAGAAATGAACTTTAAAGTCATCCGTCCTACCTTCGGCCAGCAAATGAATGGGGATACCTGATGTATTAGAAGTGATTACTGTTCCTGGTTTACGGTATTTTTCTACCTGGTCATAAACTTGCTTTTTTATATCCAGCTTTTCAATAACCACTTCAATTGTCCAGTCGCATGAAGAAATATCTTTCATATTATCTTCAAAGTTTCCGGTTGTGATATTTGCCAACTGACCTTTGCTGAATAGTGGAGAAGGATTTGATTTAACAGCAGTCTCCAGAGCATTATTTACAATCCTGTTCCTGACGCCTTCATTTTCAAGTGTCAGCCCAAGACTTTGCTCTGCCGGAGTTAACTCATTTGGAACGATATCCAGAAGCAGTACTTCCAAACCAATATTAGCAAAATGGCAGGCAATGCGCGAGCCCATAATCCCTGAACCGAGTACGGCAACTTTCTTAATACTTCTTTTCATTTCGGCTGAGTATTGACTATATTATTCAGGCTTATACACTAATGCCAGTTGATTCACTTTATTGAGTGTCTCTATAAGCTGTTTACGATGAGCTTCAGATATCTGGCTGTTCAGATATTCATTGAATTTACGCACAACATCCTTAGCCTGCTTACGCTTGACTTTCCCTGTTTCGGTTAGGAATATTTTAACCGACCGCTTATCATCCGGATCTGCTTCACGAAAAATAAGTCCCAACTCTTCCATATTATTAAGCATACGAGACAAGCTTGTAGATTTAACACCCATTAAAGAAGCTATCTGCGAAACGGCTGTACCTTCTTCACGGATATTAATTAATGCATAACCAATTGCCTGAGTAATACCAAAACCCGTTGCAATCTGATTGTAAGTATTGGCTACTGATTGCCAAACTACTTTTAAAAAATAATCAATAGTGTCTTCTGACTTCATTCTAAATACTATGCTTGCATAGCAAATTTATATAATCCAATTCGCTTATGCAACCTTTTACAACTGAACAAGGTTAACCAGGCTCTATCGCGGAATAAATTTTTTCAATATGGTCTTTATATTTTTCAAGTATTACTTTCCTTCTCAGACTTAATTTAGGAGTTAATTCACCCCCATCAATAGTCCACTCTGACGAAAGCAGCGTAAATTTCTTGACCTGTTCCCATCTGCCAAAACTTTCATTATACTTATTAATCTCTTTCTGATATTTCTCTACAACCACGTCCAGTTTTACTACTTCATATGTACTTGTAAACGGAATTTTATGGCGCGAGCACCACTCCCGCAACGCTTCAAAAGCAGGAACAATGAGCGCGGCCGGAAAGCGTTGGTTTTCACCAATTACCATAATGTGCTCAATAAAGATGGATTCTTTGAATTTGGTTTCCAATATCTGCGGAGCTACAAACTTGCCACCGGCAGTTTTAAACATCTCTTTCTTCCGGTCTGTAATCCGTAAAAAACCATCAGGCGTTAATTCACCAATATCTCCGGTATGCAAATATCCATCCACATCAATCACTTCGGCTGTAAGGTCGGGCCTCTTGTAATACCCCTTCATTACATTTGGTCCTTTACACAATATTTCCCCATCATCGGCAATCTTTACCTGTACATCTTTGATTGGCTTACCCACGGTTGCAAATTTGATCTGGCCTTTATTCAATCCATTAACTGTTATAACGGGGGAAGTTTCGGTAAGTCCATAACCTTCAAGCACCGGAATTCGGGCTGCCCAGAATACGCGTGCCAGCCTGGGCTGTAAAGCGGCTCCACCAGAAACCACTGCTTTAATATTTCCGCCAAGCGCCTCACGCCATTTTTTAAATATCAGTTTATTGGCAATACTCAATTGAAACTCATACCACCATCCATTTGCTCCGTCTAACTCATATCGAAGTCCGAGATTTAATGCCCAGAAAAAAAGTTTCTTCTTTACGCCGGTAAGTTCAGAGCCTTTAGCAACAATACGGTCATATACTTTCTCCAGCAAGCGGGGAACGGTAGTAAATCCATCTGGCTTAACATCATTGATATCCGCAACGATGGTTTCCATACTTTCAGCGTAATAAACAGAAATGCCAAGGTAGAAATACATATAGATCACCATCCGCTCAAAAATGTGCGAGATCGGGAGGAAGCTTAATGCCTT
>DASWTL010000216.1:0-13310 GCA_036402155.1 Sphingobacteriaceae bacterium
TACCGCAGGCGGTGGTTCCTTATGCCGCCACATGGAGACAACCTTTTATGGAAGAACAACGGGATACCTGGACTCCAGAGAACACAGATGCCAAATTCCCCAGGTTATTTCTCAATGCTACTCAAAACTCTGTGTATTCAAGTCACTGGTTAATGAACGGAGCTTATTTACGCTTGAAAAATGCCCAGCTTGGTTATAATCTTCCAACCTCTATTATTAGCCGTGCTAAAATTCAAAAGGCCCGTCTTTATGTTACTGGTGAGAATCTTTGGGAAGTAAGTAAGATGTGGCTTAAAAGCTACGACCCGGAGGTACCTACTGGCGCTAATTATCAGTATCCGTTCTTCAGAACATATTCTCTGGGACTAAACCTTACATTCTAACATTAACCGAATTAAATTATGAAATTAACATATCATAATATGGGCCTGAAATTGCTCGTAATAGCTTTTTTTACTTGTGCTTTTTTAAATGCCTGTGAACTCGATAAGTATCCGGAAGTTGCAATTTCTGAGGAAGGCTATTGGAAAACGCCGGAAGACTTTAGAGACGCAGCGAACTATTTTTATTCGTATCTGCCTGGAATGTCTGATAATTATGCGGCTAACTGGTCAGACGATGCTTATGCAGTGTCACCAAATTCAATAAGTGATGGGTCAAGAACAACCCCTGCAACAACTGCCGACTGGGATAATAATTACAGGTTAATACGGGCCAGCAATACCCTGTTAGAAAAATCGAGGGTAACCTCAGCCGACCGGGCTTCCATTAAACGTTATCTGGGAGAGGCCTATTTCTTTAGGGCTTTTGCCAATTTCGAACTGGTAAAGAGATATGGCGATGTGCCATTGATTCTCAAGACCTTCGATGTTAATGATCCCGAAACGCAGGCTCCCAGAACCTCTAAAGAAATAGTCTTAGATGCAATTTATACAGACCTTGACTCGGCAGTAACTCATTTGTTAACCGCTGATCAGTTGGCTTCAACAGAATATGGACGGATTACCAAAGGTGCTGCACTAGCGCTGAAAGCTAGAATAGGCCTGTTTTCAGGAACACGCAATAAGTTTCATGGGCAGGGAGATCATACTAAACATTTAAATATTGCACTTGCCGCCAGTGAAGCGTTGATGAATTCAAACCATTACGGTTTGTTTACATACGCGGGAAAACCCGATAGCAGCTATTATTACCTGTTTCAAAAACAAGGTGAGGGCCGTGCAAACCGGGAAAATATTCTGGTGAGGTTATACGGTGAAAGTATAACCAATAACCAGGGGCAGCATAGTTTTTCTGCAGAGCTTACTAATGGATTTACAACACCAACCCGTTCGTTGATGGATGCCTATCTGTATAAAGACGGCTTGCCAAAAGAACAGTCGACATTATATAAAACCCCGGTAAACACCCTGACAGAATTCGAAGACAGAGATATGCGGATAGGTGCAACGGTTTTTAATAAAACACACTTTTTTACGACCAGCTTGTATTCGCCAACGTTTTCTTTCTCTAATACAGGATACAAAACGCGTAAGTATTTTGATGCTACCAGTGCGAATAACAAAGCCGGATTTACGGATTACATCTTTTTAAGGTATGCTGAAATTTTGCTGACGTATGCCGAGGCCAAATTTGAATTAAACGGAAGTATTACTGATGGCGAGCTAAACAGGTCTATTAATTTGATTCGGGCCAGGGCCAAAATGCCTGAACTTACAAATGCGTTTGTGCAGACTAATCAGCTGGACATGAGAAATGAAATTCGACGGGAACGGAGAATTGAAATGGCTTTTGAAGGCCAAACCAGATACTGGGACTTGATAAGATGGAAAATTGCAGAAACTGAATTGCCAAAGTCCATTCTTGGGGCTAAGTTTTTCCCGACAGAATATGGTACATCCATTATTCCATCAACCAATGCAGAGGGAATAGTGATTGTACAAGATGCTTCAAGAAGGAAGTTTGACAAAACGAGGGATTATTTATGGCCATTACCAACCAGGGACCTGAGCTTAGATTTAAATCTAACACAGAATCCGGGATGGTAGTGGTGCAGTTAATCAAATTAAATGATACAAATATGAAATATTTAAATATAAAAATTATAGCTCTACTGGTCTTCATCGCTGTGTTATCCGGGTGTAAAGATGATCCTCTTGAGCCGGCAATATTTCCAAATGTCGATCCATCTCTTAAATCTATAACTATTGCAGAGCTAAAATCGAAATATAACGGAAGCGATGTAACTCTTGGCTCATTTCGAATTCATGGCCAGGTTATCTCTGATAGTGTAAATAAGAATATTCCGAAAGGTCGAATAGTAATTCAGCAAGGAAATTCCGGAATTGCTTTAGAAATGGGGAACGAACCTTGCCCTTTTATTCTAAGAGATTCACTCGTGGTTGATTTACGGGGCGGTATATTATCAAGAGTCAATGGTGGTATGAAAATTACTGGTTTAAAACGGCCAAAGGTTCAGTTAATTGCTTATGACAGGGTTCCCATTGTTCCTAAAATGATCTCATTAGCAGAGCTTAATTCCAATTTTTCAGATTACGAAAATACCCTTGTATCTATAACTGATAAGATATTTTATAATGCAGGCGCTGGAGAAAAGTATTCTGGTTCGAAAGTTTTTTCGAATGCATCTGGGCAGAATATAACCCTTATCACTGAGACTAATGCCTCATTTTCAAATACCGTTATTCCATCATCAGGAAGGGTGACCGGTATCGCTTCTGCAGCTAATTCTGGAGGAACTAATATTGTCGCCGGCTTAAGGATGCGCTTCATTAGTGATATGCTAATTCCGGGAGCATTATATACTAATTTTCCAGAAGGTGCGGAAACCATAAATAGTTCTAAAACAGGATATCTCCCAGCTCAAAGCAGGATTTTTCGTACTGGTAGTTGGCTATTGGATAATGCTGTAAGACAAACTTCTGCTCAGGATATAAAAAATGGCAGTGCAGCCTTCCGCTTTCCTGGAGGTAACACAGTTCCATGTTATTTGGCAATGGATTTTAATGTCCCTAATGGTGCCAGTAAAGTTGAGTTTAAATATGCCAATTGGCAAACTGCATTAGGTGGTGGTACACTGCAGTTGGAATACTCTATCAATAATGGCTCAAGCTGGATAAAGACAGGGCCGGATATTGTTGTAAATAATAATGTTCTGCAAACTGCCTCATTTACACTCGATATTGATGTTCCTGTGCGTTTCCGCATTAAAAAGTTACCACTTGGTTCAGTTGCTATTAACGACAGGACGAATATTGATGATATATCAATTTTCTCTAACTGACCAGACTTGCAGGCATCAACATTTCTAAAGTATAACTAAGTAAAGCAGTGCACCAATTAAAGCAGGTACACTATTAACCAATATAAAACCATATAATAATGAAAAAGGAATATAAACCCATTCTCATTTCAGTTTATGAGAAAGCAGTAAACTCGTTGAACCAATTAAACATGTTAGTATTTATTAAGCTTAGCATAATTGCATGCCTTGCAGTAATTGGTTGTAATAAAACTGAACTAAAGGATTCGGTATCAACAGCCTCCGGTTCCAAAAACAATGATGCTTCTACGTTGTCGGTGAATGATGTTTATGGTATTGCCTGTACCAATATGGCGAATGACATGATTGAAGTTTATGATCCCTCTATTACTGACTGGAACTTATCTTCTGCATTGAAGTGGTCGTGGAAACCCAATACTTCGGCAGGATGGAGTACGGCAGAAGTCAATGCGTGGGTATCAGGCGATCCGTTAGATGTAAAGCTTCGAAACAGCACGGTATGGTCAGGTACTTCCCAGGTAATTGTTTCTGTTAGTGGCAATCTGGCCACAATTGCTTCTTACCCGGCAGGTGTAAAATTATGGGCTGCTATTGTTGACCCTGGGGCAAACCAAGCTCTTCATCAGGGGGAGGTTTTACCAAATGGCAATGCGGCATTTGCAGCTTTAAATGGCAGCTGGGTGCGTGTGTATGCTTCTTCACAGGGCGCTACCAATACAACTTACGCACAGGTTAACCTCACAGGCGCGCGGGGAGTATTATGGGATCCTATTTACAACGTTTTGTGGGCTATTGGAACAAGTTATATAAAAGCCTATACAATTGCGGGTACCGCTGCAAACCCTACCCTCACAGAAGATTCCGGAAAATCATTTTCTTTAACTGGAACAGGGCTTGATATCACAGCTTATCATGGCAACCCACATAAATTTTGGATCACAAAAAGTGATGGTGTTTATTTATATGACAAAGTGACCAAAACGCTTGCTGCGGCAGCTGGTTCAGCCAATAGAACTTATGTGGCTTCAATGAGTAATCACCCTCAGGGTTTATTAGCGCAGGCCAGACCGAATAGTACAGCCTGTACATTAAATACATGGTGTACTAAAACAGTTGATATTTATAACTATACTGGTACCTGGTCTACAACAAGAACCAAAAACACGGCTGCTTTTTATAGGGCCAAGTATTTTTGGGATCAATACCAGGATCCGGTAGAATACCGTGTTGCTTCTTATAATATCAGGCAGGATGTTCCGGATCCGGGAAATCAGGCATGGACGGTTCGTCGGTCTTTGGTTGTTGATATGATTACTAAATATGGGTTTGATATTTTCGGTGTTCAGGAAGCAAAAGGGAATCAGGTTACCGATTTATTGAATACTTTGCCTGATTTTGCTAAGATAGGCACAGGCAGAGACGGAAATTCCACGTCTGAGCATTCGGCCATCTATTATAAAATTTCCCGATTTACAGTTTTACAGAGTGGTACATTTTGGTTATCTCCCGGGGCGCCAACCACAGCCACAGGGCCGTCATGGGATGCCGCTTATAAAAGGATATGTACCTGGGGAAAATTTAAGGATAAATCTACAGGGTTGATATTTTGGGTGTTTAATTCCCATTTTGATCATCAGGGATCGCAGGCACGCCAGGAAAGTGCAAATCTTGTTTTAAGTCAAATGGCTACTAAAATTGGCACCGCACCGGCTATTTTTACCGGCGACCTAAACTGTAATCAAGATTCGACACCTTTTAACACCCTTAATAATTCCTCATTATTACAAGAAACATGGGATATAACTCCTTCAGCAACCAGAACACCAACCTCCCGTCAAACGGGTAATTCCTGGAATATAAATCCTCCCGGAAATAGTCAGATTGATCACGTATTTGTGACTTCACATTGGGGTTCAACTAAACGCGCTGTGCTTTGGGATAATTATAATGGAATTTTGCCGTCTGATCATTTTCCTGTTCTTACATGGGTTAAAATCAACTAATAGCAATTCCATAACCTGATAACCTTTGTGTTTTTTTAAGTTAAGTTAAGTTCGGGGGCAGGGATCATGTATCGCCTGCCCTTATTTTATAACCTTGCCGTAGTGTTACGCTTATTTCTGTTTGATGTTAATAAAACGTTGTCCATGAGAAGATTTTTACTCCTTTTACTCCTTTTTTTAAATTTCAATACCGTCAGTTCCCAAAACCTTGATCCATATTTAATTGATATCAGTTCTGATACTTACTCCCTTTACCGGGGGCATTTACGTATGGGGAGTAATATATCTCCAACCGGCGATTCGCTATCGTACACCAATAGGTATTTAACAAAGAATGGCAGGCCGTGGTTACCGGTAATGGGCGAAATGCATTATTCCAGGATTCCAAGAGCCAACTGGGAAGAATCTATCCTGAAAATGAAATCTGTGGGGATACAAATTATTGCCACGTATATTTTCTGGATACAGACTGAAGAGGAGAAAGGTAAATTCAATTGGCAAGGCGATAATAACCTCAGGGAGTTCATCAAATTGTGTAACAAACATAATGTGTATGTTTGGCTTCGTATTGGCCCCTGGTGCCATGGCGAGATCAGGAACGGCGGCTTTCCCGACTGGCTTCTGAAAAAAGGAATCGAACTTCGTAAAAACGATCCTGAATATCTTAAGTATGTTCAAAAACTATTTGCAGAAATTGCCAAACAGGCTGACGAGTATTACTACAAACAAGGCGGTAATATCATTGGCGTACAACTGGAGAACGAGCTGGCCTATAAAACCCTTGACAAGCTGGATCATATGCTCACATTAAAGCAAATAGCAATAAAAGAAGGTATGGATGTGCCTTATTATTCATCCTTTGCACCCAGCGCGCCAGACCAGCGTGATTTTTTAACCCCCATCGGCGGCTATCCGGATTCCCCATGGAGCAGCAGCACAAAAAAGCTGGTAAAGAATGTGTTTTTCTTTAACCCGCTTGAAAATGATAAAGAAATAGGGGCAGATCTGTTCGGGCAGATAGACACCCGGGTATATGGCAAGGTCCCGCCACTCTCGGCAGAGTTGGGAGGCGGTATGCAGGTAACCTATCACCGCCGTACAAAGGTAAGTTGGGAAGACGTTTTGAGCATTGCCTATACGCGATTGGGCTCCGGACTGAACGGGTTAGGGTATTATATGTTTCACGGGGGGATTAACCCCATTGGTAAATTCTCAACGCTGCAGGAATCCAGATCAACCGGTTACCCTAATGACGTGCCGGTAATAAACTATGACTTCCAGGCTCCCATAGGGGCAATGAATGATCTGAAACCTTCTTACTATGAATATAAGCTACTCCATGCATTTGTGAACGACTTTGGTGAACAGCTGGCGGCCATGCCTGCATTTTTTCCACAACATCGGGTAAAAAGTGCACGTTCTTATGATACAGTGCGCATTGCGGCCCGGTCGTACAACAACAGCGGTTACCTGTTTTTAAGTAATTACCAGCGGTATAGTGACCTGAAACCGGTTGAGAACTTCCAGGTCTCATTAAAATATAAGGATGCGCTGTTGAAGATCCCGGAAAACCCGGTTTCATTCCCTGCAAACGCCATGATGATCTGGCCGTTCAACCAAACCATACACGATACTAAGTTGATTTATGCTACTGCACAGCTTATGCATAAGTTAATTGGTACGAAGGACACCTATGTGTTTTATGGCAATGAAAATGCCGAGTTCGTTTTTGATGACCTCACCCTAAAAAGCATTGACGGTAATAATGCATTATTCAATATCCAAACTAAAAACGGCAGACGGTATGTTACAGTTAAACAACCCGGAAGGACGGCCATCCTCCATATCGAAAGCAAAAGCGGGAACACCTATGATATAATTATACTCAACAAGAAGGATGCACTGCAAAGCTGGAAGTATACGATAAACGGGACCGATCATCTGATCCTAACCGATGCTGATTTATTTGTAAATGGCACCAATATGGTATTCCAGCAATACAATAAACCAACTTTCCAGGTAATGAGCTATCCTGAACTGGAATTGCAGGTTTCAGGAGCGTGGACCATGAAAACCATCAGGGACAACGGACTGGCCAGCTATACCATCTCAACAAAAAAATGGAGTGAAAAACCAGGCTATCAGGTAGAAAAAGATCAATTTCCCGATCATTTTTATCTGGAAGAAGAAATGATCCAAAGAATTAAGACCAGCTATCCGGAACCCTTAAAGAACGCGGTAAAGATATGGAGCGGTCCTTCAGCATCTAAAACCTGGTTTCGCAAAGACTTTGTGGCCGGCGCGACAAAAGATCAGTCTGTATATTTCGCATTCACAGCGGATGATTATGCTAATGTATATTGCAACGGCATCCGTTTAGATGGCTTTACTTCCAATACTTTGGTTTCGGTTTACAACCTTACAAAGTACCTCAGGCCGGGCAGCAATAATCTCAGTATCGAAGTATTAAACAATCACGCCGATGGCGGATTGCATGGCACAATCTTCATTGCCGAAGCGGATAGGATAGAAGCAATTCCAACCGACACATCCTGGAAGGTGAGTGCAGTCCATCAAAAAGGTTGGAATAAGACGGATCACAATGATACCAGCTGGACAAAAGCATCGGTAGCCAGACCTGCAAAAAAACAACCCGTCTGGGACAATCCCCAACCAGGTAATTTATATGACCAGACTCAACGGTATTATCCGGGTCAGAAACGATATAGCCTTCAGCTTCCGCAAAGAAATCCCGACCATGTTAAAAACGTTTATATTGACTTGTCTTATTCAGGAGATATGGCTGCTATTTATTCCGATAAACAATTGGTCTATGATGATTTTAACTATGGAGGAAGCCTGAAGTTTCGGGTAAACATCCTGAAACTGATGAATAAAGACAAAGTGGATGTCCAGCTATTCCCGGTGAAGAAAACCCATGATGTTTTTGTTGAGGATGAATTTAAAGCAAGGTATAACAACGGCAGCAAACCCAAAATAGATCAGGTTGAATTCATACCGCTTTACGAAACTGTAATAACTATAAAGGAGGATTGAGTATTTTATGCGAATCCAAGGCATTATTCATGAAATAAGTATGTTCTACTCTTAATGCGATTTTTAAAGCGTCATGCATGTCCTCCGCTGGCGGAGGTGCCGCAGGCGGAGGTGGAAGACAATTATACTCATCCACCCCCTAACCCCCGCCAGCGGGGACAGTATGACATCCAGCATCATTTCAGAAAATAATACTGTTAACTATTTACTGAAATTTTAAAGCGCCATGCATATCTTCCTCTGGCGGAGGTGCCGCAGGCGGAGGTGGAAGACAATTATACTCATCCACCCCCTACCCCCCGCCAGCGGGGGACAGTATGGCGTCCAGCATCATTTCAGAAAATAATAATGTTAACTACTTACTGAAATTTTAAAGCGTCATGCATGTCCTCCGCTGGCGCCCGTCCGACTGGAGGCCATCCGGGCGGAGAGGTGCCGCAGGCGGAGGTGGAGAACTGAGATTGTTATTATTCCACCCCCTAACCCCCGCCAGCGGGGGACAGTATGGCGTCCAGCATCATTTCAGAAAATAATAATGTCAACTATTTACTGCAATTTTAAAGTGCCACGCTTGTCCTCGAACAATTGCTGCCTGAAAAAAAATCTTCTGTAAAAGATTGTAACTCACATACTTTTATTCATCTTTAAAAGAGCTTATAAGCACTATAAAAAAGCATGCGTTATTCAATCAATCGATGAAAAAAAATCTAAAACATTGGAATATCATTCTGTTATTCCTTGCTGTTCCGTTTTTATTTACCACGTCGTGTAAAAAAAAGGATAATCCCGAGGCAGCAGCTCCTGCAACGCTATTGCCTTCTATTACGTCGCTTTCACCCAATAGTGCAACTGCCGAAACAGAAATTACCATTGCCGGTGAAAATTTCGGTGACAATGCGAATGTGGCGAAAGTTACTTTCGGTTCAAAGACCGCTGTAATAGTCTCGTATTCAAAACAGCAAATTAAAGTTAAAGCCCCTGCCGGAGCCGGAACTGGCAAAGTAAATGTTTTTGTCAGTGTGGGCAGCCTGAACTCCAATAAGCTGGAGTTTGAATACATTGGAGGTCCGTCGATAGCAGGTTTAAGTTCCACTTGTTTTTATAACTCGACGGTTGTGATTACGGGGAGTGGGTTTAGTACGGATAAAGCTGCGAATATGGTGAAGTTCGGCACTGTGCCGGCAACCGTTATTGAAGCAACAAATACTACGTTGCGTGTAAAAACCCCGGATCTGGGTAGCGCTACCACAGCAAGTGTTACGGTTACCAGTGCCGACGTCACTTCCAATGCATGGATTATTGCTGTAGATGTTGACCAGAACAAGGTGGCTACCTACAACTGGACTACGCATACGGTAAAGCCGGGAGTGATCTATAGATCAGGTCAGTATACGTTATTCGGAGGCAGTCAGCGATTATATGTTTTAGACGTTACGCTGGATGCATCCAATACATTGGGTATAGGTTTTTCTACAACAAACGCAACGACTACGACCATGTGTACGAATTACAATGCGGTAGCCGGTGTTAATGCAGGCTATTTTCCATTTAATGGCTCGTCTGACAAGGATCCGTATATCAGGATTAACGGAGCAACGGTTCAGAGCGGTCATTTGGGAGTTCCGCTGATCTTTACCAATTCTGCGCTGATCATCACTAATAATACAGCTTCAGTAAGAAAGTTTACAGAAACTCATACGAACCTGAATCTGGTTGCTGCTGCAATTCCTGTTTCGCAGGCAGAGAACATAATGGTTTGCGGACCCATACTGCTAGTTGATGATGTAATCCAGTCGCAGAACACCTCATCTCACAATACATCACTAACAGCAAGGACGGGAGTGGGTGTAACAGCCGACGGTAAACGGGTATTTATGGTAGTTGCAGATACCGGAGGGGGATTTACCGGTGTAACCACCCCGCAGCTAGCAAAGATACTGCAGGCTTTGGGTGCCGATGATGCCATGAACATGGATGGCGGTGGTTCGTCAACCATGTTTGTAAAAGATCAGGGCGAGAATGGCCGGGTCAATTTCCCTAATGGCGGAACTTTCCAGAGAGCAGTTCGAAGTGTCATTTATGTGAAGTAGTAGAAGTACGGTTGTTAAATCCTTCGCTTCGGGAAACAAGCCAATGCCCTTTTCCTGGCTCGCGGCCTGCTGATGCGAAAATTTTATCCGGCACTGCGGGAAGCCACAAACCTCGTCGGTCAGGTTTATGCAGAATGAGGGGTTGCATGGCGACAATGCAGAGCGGACTATATGATAACGGAATATGCAGATTAATTATTTATAATTCTGAAGCTATTTAATTAGCATGATGATGCTAGCCGCCATGCATGCTTTCCGTCAGTGACAGCCCGGTTTAGTATCAGGTGCCGGCCCGTGGGTGGTAAAGGCATAGTGTTTTGTGCTTCTTACCCCAGAAACCTTCATAAACCACTGTAGCTAAACAAAACCAGCCTGTGCTGATACTAAACGAGCGGTGGAAATGTGTGGAGTCACCTTCGGAAAGCATAGGGCTTTGGTTACTTTGGCCCGTCAAAGTAATATGCCTGCCCGGCCTTTAGAGGGCAAAGAAAAAATGGTTTTTAAATTAGTAGTAAGATGATTGTTAGTCCGGCTCATGGCCGCCGGTTGGCCTAGGTACTTTTTTCGTCGGCTTATATATTTTTCAATGGCACTCAAGCTTCTCCGCAATGCTGCTCCGAGGTTTTCTTAACAAAAAAGTACCCAAAAAGTCAAGGCTTCATAATCTTGAGCTAAAACAACAAATCAGCTTTAGGTACAAGCTATAGCTTCCTCATAAAAATCGTAGGTGCTTGGTCCTGGGTTTGGGAAAACCTATCACCATATTTCCCCGGAGTGAGGAATTATTTCACCTTATTACCTTTCATGTTATTCACCATTCCCTATAGCAATTAACCTGTTAGGCATTTATGAAATGTGGCACACTATTGGATTAAAAGAGATCATAGGTCGTAAGTTAACGTTCTCAGCAAATTAACTTATTAACTATATGAACAACAGTTTAAAAATTACAAATACAGCATACCCGGACGGTACTGTAGTTATTTATTTAAATGGTATGACACCCCCGCCAATTAAAAACCTGGGGGAAATCATGAAGGAGGCTGCCTTTCTGGCGTCTATTGAAGAATACATCCAGGAACCTGTGAAATTAGAAAAGCAATTATCCAAAGCGGGATAATCGATGTTGGGGTTTATAAGGGATTAGGGTTTTGTTGGTGTCCAGACAAATTAAAGGGCGCTCGTGCAAAGCGAACAGTGCAGTGCTAAAAGGTTATTAATTACTTCAATTTCCTTAGCATGATGATGCTAGCCGCCATGCATGCTTTCCGGCAGTGACAGCCCGGTTTAGTACCAGGTGCCGGCCCGTGGGTGGTAAAGGCATAGTGTTTTGTGCTTCTTACCCCAGAAACCTTCATAAACCACTGTAGCTAAACAAAACCAGCCTGTGCTGATACTAAACGAGCGGGGCCTTGTGCGGAGTCACCTTTGGAAAGCATAGGGCTTTTGGTTAGTTATTCGCTTGTTACTTGTGTTTTTATAGGAGCTCATGAATGCTGCGCATTTTTTGCCAGTAAAAAGTAACATGCCTGCCCGGCTTGAGGGCAATAATGATTGTTTTAATTTTTAATGATAAGATGTGGTTAGTACCGCTTACCAGCAAGAAGATCATCATTTCGCTCATAGCCGCGGATTGGCCTAGATACGTTTTTCGTCTGTTTTATATTTTTTTCAATGGCACTCAAGCTTCTCCGCAATACTGCTCCGAGGTTTTCTTGACAAAAAGGTATCCCAAAAGTCAAGACAAAACGAACCTTCCGCCCGCAGGCAAACTCCCGGCCCGGCGTTTTGTCGGCCCCACGCTCTCGCATCATCATGGCTAGAAGATTTTTGATAGGATAAATAATAGCTCTGCATAGCGCTCACGCATAACGAACAATGCAGTGTTAAAAGGATATAATTATAACAATCCTCTGAGTATCATGATGCTAGCCGCCATGCATGCTTTCCGGCAGTGACAGCCCGGTTTAGTATCAGGTGCCGGCCCGTGGGTGGTAAAGGCATAGTGTTTTGTGCTTCTTACCGCAGAAACCTTGGTTAACCACAGCAGCTAAGCAAAACCAGCCTGTGCTGATACTAAACGAGCGGTGGAAATGTGTGGAGTCACCCTTCGGAAAGCATAGGGCTTTGGTTACTTTGGCCCGTCAAAGTAACATGCCTGCCCGGCTATAGAGGGCAATAATGACGTTTTTTTAATCTTAGCCATGATCCTATCGCCAACCCAACCCCGGAGCTACATGTTCCAAAATGGAAGACAATACATGCACGTTGTAATCAACGCCCAGAGTATTGGGAATGGTTAAAAGTAATGTATCTGCTTCCTGTATAGCCTCATCCGCGGCCAGTTCTTCGATCAGTTTATCGGGCTCCGCTGCATAGTTCCTTCCAAATACAGCCCGTTTATTGGGTTCTATGTAGCCGAACGTGTCGGTCGCTTTACCTGATTGGCCAAAGTAATACCTGTCCTGATCGGTTACCAGTGCAAAAATAGACCGGCTTACAGAAACTCTTGGCTCGCGCTGGTGTCCCGCTTTTTTCCACGCTTCTTTAAATGCGCGGATCTGTTCTGCCTGCTGCACATGCAATGGTTTGCCGCTTTCATCGAACTTTAAGGTAGAACTTTGGAGATGCATTCCGTTTTCGGCCGCCCATACGGCTGTAGCATTCGATGCAGCTCCCCACCAGATACGGTCACGCAATTCCTCAGAGTGGGGCTCCAGGCGCAGCAAGCCCGGCGGATTAGGAAACATGGGGTAGGGATTAGGCTCAGCAAATCCGATACCTTTTAATTTATCCAGGAATTCCAATGCTTTCCTGCGTCCCATATCAGCGTCGGTTTCACCTTCTGCAGGTTGA
>DASWTL010000217.1:0-7159 GCA_036402155.1 Sphingobacteriaceae bacterium
TTAATTACGCCGATGTGCTGAGCCGTTCCATATCGTACAAGCGCTTTTTCCTGCAGTACCTCAGTTAAGTTTAAAATCCGGTCATCCTTTCGCAGAGCTTGGAAATATGCTGTATTCGTTTCAAAAGTTTTTCCAAGGGCCGGTTCTATTTTTAGCTCTGGAGTGAATGTATTATACATGGATAACACCAGCTGTTCAAACCCATTAAAAACCGAAAGTATAATAATCAGCGCTGCACTACCTACAAATACACCAAGCATGGATATCCCCGAAATAAAATTGATAGCATTCACCGATTTTTTTGAAAAAAGATACCGCTTAGCTATATAAAAGGGCGTATTCAAAGGATCTTAATTTAAAAAAGGGTTGTTTTGCTTTTCAAACCCAATAGTAGTAGATGGTCCGTGCCCGGGATAAACAACACACTCATCAGGAAGAATGAATAATTTTTCCCTGATACTTTTTAAGAGTGTGGCATAATTGCCGCCAGGCAGGTCAGTACGGCCAATACTTTGATAAAATAAAACATCGCCACCAATCAAAAAATTATCCTCTTCACTTAAAAAGCATAAATGCGCAGGTGAATGCCCCGGAGCAAAAATTATCTCTAACCGGTTATTTCCAAATTCTATAGAACCAGAAGCCTGTAAAAACTTCTCAGGTAATGGTGAAACCTCATAGTTCATTCCCATCTGAGGAGCATAAGAAGGCACAGCAGTTAATAAAGGTAACTCACCCTCATGAAACTGCGGTAGTAAATTATAGTTATCACAAACAAACTTATTCCCCAGAACATGATCAATATGACAATGCGTATTTAAAAGCAAGACGGGCTTTAATTTATTTTCTTTAATAAATGAAGCCAAAGAATTCTGCTCAGAGGTATTATACATACCGGGATCAATGATTACACACTCATGCGTTTCATCATATAGAATATAGGTATTCTCCTGGTAAGGGCTGCAAACAAATGATTTGATGCTGATCATAAACAAAGGTAATAACTTCAACAGAACCAGTCCGGAGTAACCTGACCGTTATTAATTTTTCCAGCGAAAGGTTTTAATCATTCTGTTTATATCTTCTTCAATAAAAGTTAGAACAGGCTGAATAGAATCTAATCTGGGTTGTTCATGAAAATACAGTGCTCCACGAATATAGTTTTTAGTACTGTCTGTTAAATAAAATTGAACAGAAGACGCTGTGTTGCCATCAATAGAATAATAAGTTCCGTAAACCTTCTTATCCGGATAAGAGATATATCGCTCATCAATAGCAGTAGCCTTAACAGTATGCTTAAAAGCAAATGTTCTGGCATCCTCAATTAACTCATTAAAATTTTGCGGGGAAGTAACCGGCTGGTAACTTAAATGAATCCGACCGTTAAATTGCGGGAATGATACATCTATCCAGCAACGTTTGGCATTTCTAGAACTATCAGGAACAATTTTGCTGTATACCGGAAAATCAAAGGTATATGGACAATTGCCGTTATACGCTTGGTATTCTTTTTTTGGAAATTCTATTTTAAAGAATCCTCTGGGCTTTGGGGTATACTCATTTCCGCATGATGAGATAAAAAAAACACCAAGCAGGATGAATAAAAATGCCAGAGTTCCTTTCATTAACTATTCCAGATTTCCCATGATTTTTCTGCCTGCAGGTGCAGCATCTCCAGACCATTTTTCGTTTTACAACCCATTTCCAGTCCCTTTTTAATAAATTCCGTTTGTTCAGGGTTATACACAAGGTCGTATAACAAGTGCTTATCGGTCAGGTATTGGTAAGGAATGTTCGGATGGTCATTAATATTAGGGAACGTGCCTACCGGAGTTGTATTGATGATCAGTAAATGATCTTTAATGATACTTTCATTTAACTCTTCATAATCCAACTGCTTGCCTTTTGCTCTGCGGGATACAAATTTATACTTGATTTTCAGCTTTTTAAGCACATAGGCTACCGCTCGCGACGCGCCTCCATCTCCCAGAATGAGCGCTTTTTGATGGTAACGGTTCAGTAAGGGTTTCAAAGATGTTTCAAACCCATACGCATCCGTATTATAACCTTCAAGCCTTATACGCATTGACGTAATTTCTCCTGAAAAAAGTGATTCAACGGGATGGTGCTTAATAACCTTAATACAGTTTACCGCGTCAATTTCCCTGGCCGCATCACTCAGTTTATCCAGGTAAAACATTATACCAATTTTATGTGGTACGGTAACATTTAATCCACACAGATCCGGATTCGCTTTCAGGAGCTCCGGAAAATCACTGAGGTTTGGCAGAGGAAAGACTTTATAGACATGATCTGTAAGATTTTCTCTTTCAAACTTTTCAGTAAAGTATTTTTCTGAAAACGAATGGGTAAGAGGGTATCCGATCAAACCGAATTTTTTCATTGGTACCTATTATTTAATGCTAAAGTTTGCATAAAACTTATTCATTTTAGTGAAGGACCACTGGTAGTTTAATAGATCTCATTAAGCTAACAGACTACTGACTCATTAACACGATCTTACCATATGCTTCAATTTCATTGCACTAATAAGATCTATAAAGACACCAATCAAGGCCGGGCAGTCACATAAAGACTTTTTTAAACGATAATGAATAAAGATTTCCCCATATTTCAGCAGTCGGTTCTAATCTTTACTTAAAAAATGGCTAAAAGTATCGCTTCTTAACCCTATTCGTAATGTTTCAACCGGAATAACTTCTGAAGGTGCAATATTACCGAGATTTACATTTGTACCAATAAGTTTGATAAACCAAACCTGCTGTGCTTTTTGAGGTGCTTCCCAGATAATGGTTTCCTCAGGTATCTGAGTTAAAATTTCGTCAACCAATCCTTCCCTAACCTCTCCTGAATCACGATAAATACCCACATTACCACCTTCCCTAGCTTCGGCAATTACCTTCCATGAACCGGCTTCTATCTCAGCGCTCATTAAAGCTATCCATTTATATGGAGCAAAGATCTTTGTAACATCTTTTGATCCAACCTCTGATATAACAGTAACCTGGCTGCTTAGTTTTCGGATATAATCGCACTTTTCTTCATGGCTTATATCTATTGAGCCGTCAGACACCTCCGCATATTCCATCTGAAACTTATCCAGAACTTTTCTGTAATCATCAAACTGGTTTCTGATTATGAATGCTTCAAATAAAGTTCCGCCGAAATAAACCGGAATGCCCGCTTCCCGGTAAATCTTTAGCTTATCCTCTAAATTGGGCGTAACAAATGATGTAGACCATCCTAACTTAACAATATCTGTATGTGAGCCTGCTACTTCTAAAAAGTCTTCTGTCTCACGCATGCTTAATCCCTTATCCATAACCATAGTCAGGCCTTTTTGCCTGGGCTTTACGGTACGCTCGGGGATATCTTTTAACGCATAGTTCATATCCGCAAATGTCCAAAAAAAAAACAAAACTACAGTATTTCTGAAGGATTGATTATTGCAGAATAATTCAAACTAGCGTGTATACCTGTTGATGATATCAATTATCACCTTATTATCCTGCAACTGCGGTAGATATTCAAACAAAATATAATGTTTATCAGGATCTGTATTTAATGCAGTTTCAAGAAAATTAAGCGCTTCATTATATTGACCATCGGCAAAAAGATAAGCAACCATCCGATAATATAATTCTGCAGCATCCGGATTATTCTTTATTCCGTCGGCTATGGTCTCAATAGCTGTTCTGAGTTTATCCTGCTCAAATAATATAGAGGAATAGTCCAGCCAGGCCTCAATATCCTGTGGATTAAACTCCACCACTTTTTCATACGCTTTCTCTGATTCTTCAAGATTGCCTAGTTTATACTGCGCATCTGCCACAGCAAACCAGTAATCTCCACTCTTATCATCCAGATCTAAAGCCTTGCGATAAAAATGCAATGATTCAAAATACCGTTCCTCAAAATCAAGGGTTACACCGATACCAAACCATGCATCAGCAAGCTTCGGATCCATTTTAACGGCTTTTTTATAGTAAGCGCGTGCCTCATCCATCTGCTCAAGCTTTTCATAGCACTCCCCAATAGCGCAATATGTGTCTCCGCTGGGAGGTTCATATTCGAAGGTTTGCTTATACACGTCTATCGCTTCGGTAAAACGATCAAGGTGTACCAATGAATTCCCTTTATTAAAATATGCTGAGGCAAAATTATCTTTGATAAGAATGGCGTAATCATAGGCATCAATTGCCTTTTCATACATTTCCAATTTGTTAAACGCATTTCCCAGGTTATACCAGGCGGCGTAGGAATATGGCTCGTTATCAATAAACCGCTGATAGAACTCAATACTTTCCTCCTGTTTATCTAATACATCGTAACAAAAAGCGAGTTCATATAAAGCGTCCTGATTTTCCATGTTTTGTTCAAGACTTTGCTTCAGGTATGTCACAGCGCTCTCATAGTCGCCCATAGACTGATAAACATAAGCCATATGGAGCAATACATCATCCTTTGCTTCTGCAAGGTCTAAAGCTTTTTGAAAATTTTCCAATGCCTCTTCATGACGCTCCAGTGCCTCATAAACATTCCCTCTGATAACATAAATATCAGCTTCAGAAGGTTCAAGAGTTTCAGCTTTATTCAAAGACTCAAAAGCCCGATTAAGCTGATTGGTCACTACATACAGTTGTGCCTGCTTAATATGAAATATAGCTGCAAAAGGATGCTGGCTTACTGCATATTCAATAACCTGCAATCCTTTAACAGGATCATTTTTATCAATATAATAATCAATGATATTTTCAAATGCCTGTGCATCAAAAAAATATTGATCCTTATTACGGATCATCTCTTCATAACGTTCTACCGAGAACTTAGGATCTTCGGAGAAGTTGTATTCATTATCTTCTTCCATTTAAATAGGTTTAAGAACGTAACTACCCCTTTTAATTAAGATAGCCAAAAACCTTGCCACTTCAAGTTAACAACAAAATAGTATAAAATGTGGCCTTCCAGAATAAAAATTTTCAACAAAATTTACAATTTAACCTTAATTGACTGATATATAACATCTAACGATAAAAAGTATTGTCAACAAAATCAATGATTTATACTATTCAGGAGGCTGCGCGAAATGCTTAACTTTACAAAAATATACAATTATGCCGGCAAATCTTCAATCTTTACTTATGCACCTGCATATAAGCGACCTGAATGATGCATGGAGTACCGGAGTCAATCACGGAAGTTCAGATAATGCCCCTGTTAAAGATATTATCAGTCCGGTGGACGGTAAGAAAATAGCTGCGGTGAAATTTGCATCGAAAGAAGATTACAACCATGTAATCACTAAAGCACAGGAAGCCTTTCTTTCATGGCGCATGGTTCCTTCTCCAAAACGGGGTGAAATAGTTCGTCAGATAAGCGATGCACTTCGTTCAAACAAAGTGCATTTGGGACAGCTGGTATCATACGAAATGGGCAAAAGTCTTCAGGAAGGGTATGGAGAAGTTCAGGAGATGATTGATATCTGCGACTTTGCAGTAGGGTTATCCCGACAATTATATGGCTTGACAATGCAATCTGAGCGCCCAATGCATCGTATGTATGAGCAGTGGCACCCGCTGGGAATAACCGGAATTATTTCTGCATTTAATTTTCCGGTAGCTGTTTGGAGCTGGAATGCTGCACTGGCCTGGATCTGCGGCAATGTGTGTGTATGGAAACCTTCAGAAAAAACACCATTAACAGCTATAGCCTGCCAGCATATTATTCAGGATGTATTAAAAGCAAACCATATTCCAGAAGGCGTATCCTGCCTGGTTATAGGGGATCGGACTATTGGAGAATTAATGAGTAATGACAGTCGTGTTCCGCTGATATCTGCAACCGGCTCAACCCAGATGGGAAAGGCTGTTGGTGCTGCAGTAGGTGCAAGGCTCGGACGTAGTTTACTTGAACTTGGAGGTAACAACGCGATCATAATCAGCAGTGATGCCGATCTCGAAATGTCATTAATAGGATGTGTATTCGGAGCTGTTGGTACTGCCGGCCAGCGATGTACCTCAACCCGGCGTTTAATTATTCATGAACGCGTTTACGAGCAATTTAAAGAGAAACTGGTACATGCATATCATCAATTAAAGATTGGAGATCCGCTGGATGAGCAGAATCATGTGGGCCCGCTAATTGACACCCAGGCGGTTAAGAAGTATCTGGAAGCAATAGAAATCTGCAGATCACAGGGCGGCAAATTCGTGGTAGAAGGCGGAGTATTGGAAGGCAAAGGTTATGAGTCGGGATGTTATGTGAAGCCCTGCATTGCGGAGGTAGAAAATAACTTTGAAATAGTACAGCACGAAACTTTTGCACCAATTTTGTATCTTATAAAATATAAAACCATAGAAGAAGCTATAACTATACAGAACAGCGTTCCTCAGGGGCTATCTTCTGCCATTATGACATTAAATCTTAGAGAAGCGGAACTTTTTTTGTCGCAGGCCGGTTCAGATTGTGGAATTGCAAATGTGAATATAGGGACATCCGGTGCTGAAATAGGTGGCGCATTTGGAGGTGAGAAAGATACCGGTGGGGGCCGCGAATCGGGGTCTGATGTATGGAAATTTTACATGCGAAGGCAAACCAATACCATTAACTACTCAGATAAGTTACCTCTGGCACAAGGTATTAAGTTTGCTTTTTAATATATATCTTTATTTAAAACCAACTGCAATCAAAACATTAATACACTTTATATTTAAAAATGCCGTTAATTGATAAATCTATGAAATTAACGCATTTACTCCTGCTTCTTGGCTTTTCCTATTCAACTTTACAAGCCGGAGAGCTATCTTCCTGGCAACAAAGTAAGTTTACTTTTGATACCATAAAAACCGTAACCCTTGAAGATAAGCTTAAAAATAAAGCTCAGGAATCAACAGAGATTCAAAATCACATTAATGGCCTGGCCTTTCGGGAAAGACTTTCTAAAAGCGCTGATGTAATCAATGTATTACCGCGATCTTCTACGATTAAAAGTGGTTTAACTCCTGAAGCAGCCATAATAAGCTACGATGAAATCCTACTATCCAGCAGAAGAATTGGCGATCGGAAAAAAGAATCAGATGCTCTTAAAGCATACGGAAGTTTTTATGCATTAAATGGTGATTTCGATAAATCAATAAGT
>DASWTL010000218.1:0-2191 GCA_036402155.1 Sphingobacteriaceae bacterium
TGTTCCATCTATGGATGGCCTGGAGTTGTCATCTGTAGTATCAACCACAGAACCATACTATTATGGTGATGAATCCGGCAAATACCGGGTAGCAGTACTTGACCTGGGTGTTAAAAAGAATATCCTGCGGAATTTTGACGATCGCGATGTGTATGCAAAGGTTTTCCCGGCAAAAACTTCATTTGAAGAAATGGAAAAATGGAATCCTGACGGATATTTTATTTCTAACGGGCCCGGCGATCCGGCAGCAATGCCTTATGCAGTTGATACAGTAAAACAGGTTTTAAAGGCCGATAAACCCATGTTTGGAATTTGTCTTGGTCACCAGCTGCTTGCTTTGGCAAACGATATCCATACCATGAAGATGTTTAATGGTCACCGTGGGTTGAACCATCCGGTGAAAAATATCATTAAAGATCATTGCGAAGTAACTTCTCAAAACCATGGGTTCGGAGTAGTGCAGGAAGATGTAAGGAAATCAGAAAAAGTAGAGATCACACATATTAACCTGAATGATAATTCGATAGAAGGTATCCGGGTAAAAGGGAAGAAGGCCTTTTCGGTGCAATATCACCCGGAGTCATCACCTGGTCCGCATGATTCACGCTACCTGTTTGATGATTTTGTAGATATGGTTGCTAAACAGAGTAACCGCTAACGGTTTATTTCCATTTTGATAAAAAAACATATTTTTGACGAACCAATGCTTAGTGTTTAAACTACACTAACTAATAACTGACAAAAAATAATAATATGAGCTTAATTTTAGACGTACACGCCCGCCAAATACTTGATTCCCGCGGCAATCCTACTGTTGAAGTAGATGTAATTACAGAAAACGGCATTATTGGCCGTGCAGCCGTACCATCAGGCGCATCAACCGGAACACACGAAGCGGTTGAACTTAGAGACAATGACAAAGCGGCTTACATGGGTAAGGGCGTTTTAAAGGCGGTAGCGAATGTAAACGAGAAATTAGCGAAAGAACTTCAGGGAATAGATGTGTTTGAACAAAGCAGCATCGATCATTTGATGTTGGATATTGACGGGTCAGAGAATAAGGCAAATATTGGCGCCAATGCTATTTTAGGTGTTTCTCTGGCAGTTGCCAAAGCTGCTGCACAGGAAAGCCGCCAGCCATTATACCGGTATGTAGGTGGTGTAAATGCCAATATTCTTCCAATACCGATGATGAACATCATTAACGGAGGTTCTCATTCTGATGCTCCTATAGCTTTCCAGGAATTTATGATCATGCCTGCCGGCGCTCCTTCCTTCTCAGAAGCTTTACGTTGGGGAACTGAGGTTTTTCATAACCTGAAGAAGATCTTACATGACCGGGGTCTTTCTACAGCAGTAGGAGATGAGGGTGGTTTTGCACCTGCATTTGCCGGTACTGAAGATGCTGCAGAAACCATTCTTAAAGCAATTGAAAAAGCAGGTTACAAACCAGGTTCTGATATTTACCTGGCTCTTGATTGTGCTTCATCTGAATTTTTCAAAAATGGCATCTACGATTACAGCAAGTTTGAAGGTGATAAAGGAGCTAAACGCACCAGTGCTGAACAGGTAGAATACTTAACCCAGCTATCTGAAAAGTATCCGATCATCTCTATTGAAGATGGTATGGACGAAAATGACTGGGATGGCTGGAAATTGTTAACTGACCGGATCGGTAAAAAAGTTCAGTTAGTTGGCGATGACTTATTTGTAACCAATGTTAAACGTTTGCAACAAGGTATCGACAGCAATACTGCAAATTCTATTCTTGTTAAGGTGAATCAGATCGGATCGTTAACCGAAACAATTAATGCGGTGTCATTGGCGCAGCATAATGGCTATACATCAGTAATGTCTCACCGTTCAGGTGAAACAGAAGATGTTACCATCGCGGATCTTGCAGTGGCTTTAAACTGCGGTCAGATCAAAACCGGTTCTGCTTCACGCTCCGACAGGATAGCAAAATATAACCAGTTATTACGTATTGAAGAGGAGCTTGGATCGTCTGCCCGATTTATAGGAAAAGACTTTAAGTTCTTAAAATAATAACGCTAACGATCAGAGCAATCGATTGTCATGCTGAGCGGAGTCGAAGCATAATTTGATATTATTCGTTGTAAAACATCCGGAGATTTAAAAACTTCGGATGTTTTTATTTATCTTGGTATATGGATCGCGTTTTCAACCTTCT
>DASWTL010000219.1:0-2714 GCA_036402155.1 Sphingobacteriaceae bacterium
GTCGATAACGATCTGTGGATAGGAACGTTTGAACATGGGCTGGATATAATGGACATTAACACCGGCAAGGTAAAAAAACATTATGTTGCCGGCCCCGACAGCAATGACCTTAAGAGCAATTTTATAGTATCACTGCTTCGCGCCCGCGACGGCACTATTTACCTGGGGTCGAGCTATTCGTTTTACCGCTACAATAAAGCGACGGATGATTTTACGCTGCTTGATGTGGGGCCGCGTGGCAGTTTCATTTCGTGCGTAGCCGAAGACCGCAATGGAGTGATATGGTTTGGCACACACGCCTCCGGCATTTATTATTACAATCCCCGGTCGGGAGAAACAGGGAGCCTTAAAAACGATCCGACAAATAAAAACAGTATTACTGCAAATACTATCAATTGCATATTCGAAGATAGTTTTCGTAATCTCTGGTTTGGCACGGAAGGCGGTGGACTTTGCCAGATGAGCCCCGATAGAATGAGAATCACCCGGCATACTATGAAAAACGGACTGCCCAGCAATTTTGTGTTTAAAGTACTTGAAGACAGGGAACACAAATTGTGGGTTACCACCTCCAAGGGCCTGGTGAATATGGACGTCGCCCGAGGCGAAAAAAAAATATATACAAAGGCAAATGGCCTGATCAACGACCAGTTCAACTATAATTCGGGCTATAAGGATTCAAAAGGCAACCTGTATTTCGGAAGTGTACGGGGAATGATCACTTTTAAATCAAATATTTTTAATCAAAGCAAATTTATTCCCCCCGTATTCATAACGGGTATACAGGTTCATGGCCAGGAACTTGAAATGCGAAAAGACAGTAACATCCTTAGTAAATCCATCCTTTTTACTGACGAGATAATTCTACCCCACGACCGTTCTTCATTCAGTATCGACTTTGCGGCCATCAGCTTTACATCTCCGGAAATGACTGAATACAGTTATTTAATGAGTGGCCTTGACCGCGATTGGACCTATATAAAATCTAACCGGAAAGTTTATTTTACAAACCTGGAACCGGGAGAATATACTTTTAAGGTAAAGGCAACCAGCAATGCGTTTTATGGCCAGCAGGAAAAAACCCTCAATATAAAAATATTGCCGACTTTCTGGGCTACCAGGTGGGCGTATATGCTGTATGGACTGCTGATCGCCTTACTGCTCTATTACGTAATCACAGTATACCATAATGTGCAGGAAAACCGGAAACAAAAAGAAATATATGAAGCGAAGATCAATTTCTTTACCAATATAGCCCACGAAATCAAAACACCATTAACCCTTATCAAGGGCCCGGTTGAGAATTTAAGTGATATGGTTAGGGACATACCACAAATTGAGGACGATGTGACCATGATGGAACGCAATACCAAGCGGCTGGTGGACCTTACTACACAAATACTTGATTTCCGCCAGGTGGAAGCAAAAGGCTTCAGTCTCAATTTTACAGAAGTAAACCTGAAAAAACTGCTTGAAGAAACATTTATCACATTCGAGCCGCTGGCCAGGAAAAAACACCTGTTCTACTCAATCGACTTTCCGTCGGCTGACGTAATTATTATGGCCGATGATGAAGCATTAAATAAAATATTCAGCAACCTTTTCAGTAATGCTATAAAGTATGCCGACAAAAAAGTAAGCGTAAAGCTTATGAAAACTGCAAAAGAGGATGAATTTGTTTTCCTGGAAGTAAGGAACGACGGTTTACTCATCCCGGACGATATGAGGGAAAAAATATTCGAACCATTCTTCCGGCTCAAGCAAAGCAGTAAACAGAAAGGTACCGGTATAGGACTTGCACTTGCACGGTCGCTGGTAGAATTACATAAAGGAAAGTTGTATCTTAAGGGCACGGAAGAAGGATCGAATGTTTTTGTACTTGCCCTTCCCTACCATACCGATCATGAAAAGAAAATGAATAACAGAGTAACTGAAGAAGTACTAAAAAACTAATATTTGCGATATGCTGCCAACCATCCTGCTTGTTGATGACGAAGAAGAGATACTTGAATTTCTCGACAGAATTTTGCAGTCAAGATATACAGTTTTAAAAGCCGATAATGGACTGCAGGCGCTTAAAATCCTGTCAGATGAAGCCGTTCAGCTTGTTGTGAGTGACGTGATGATGCCTGAAATGGATGGTTTTGAACTCTGCAAAAGAATCAAGTCAAATTTTGAATACTCACATATCCCGGTTATCCTGTTGACGGCAAAAAATACCATCCAGTCAAAAGTTGAAGGACTGGAACTGGGGGCGGATGCCTACATCGAAAAACCATTTTCCAAAGAACATCTGCTGGCACAAATCGCGAGCCTTATTGCAAACCGTACCATGATCAGGGAATACTTTGCCAGTTCTCCTCTTGTACATATCAAAAGCATGGCACATTCGAAGGCTGATGAAAGGTTCCTCGAAGTGCTTAATGAAACGATCTATAATAACATTGAAGATATCGACCTCGATGTGGAGAAGCTCGCGAGAATATTAAACATGAGCCGTATCACATTGTACCGCAAAATAAAGGCGATATCCAATCTTACTCCCGTTGAACTGATAAACATTACCCGTCTTAAAAAAGCGGCGGAACTGCTTGCGGAAGGCGACTACAAGGTATATGAAGTCTCAAATATGGTTGGCTTCAGTACACAAAGTAATTTCGCGCGAATTTTTCATAAGCAGTTCAATATGACACCGACTGACTATATGCACACCA
>DASWTL010000220.1:0-2595 GCA_036402155.1 Sphingobacteriaceae bacterium
CAATTCTTTTTTTTGCTGCAGATTTATTGTATGTACATAGAGAAGAAAATTTTCCGGCAATCGAAAAAACAAGAAGGTATAAAATATTGACGCCGAGATAAACAAAGAAAATCAGGAATAGAATATGAAGTATATCATATATCATACCGGTGAGCTGCTGGTGTACTTAAAGTTCCATAATATTCCCTTGATAAAGTAACGAAGTTGTAAGAATTCTTTTTTGAAGAAATATATTATCAGGGTTTTGGGAACTACAAAAAGAACAAAAACAAGGGAGAAGACAGTGAACTGAAAAATGTTTGAATGTCTCCTCATATATAATATCCTATTCCTGGTATGATAGTATACTTTAATTGGATTCGCCTTTCCTACCGTGAGAGATTCTTTATGATAGATTTCTGCTTCTGCAGTGTACCATATTTTGTAATTCGCTTTTGTTATTCTTGCTGACCAGTCCCACTCTTCATAATAAAGGAAAAATTTCTCGGCAAACATTCCCACTTTTTCAAGAATTTCTCTTTTTACCATCATTGCGCAGCCGTGCGCTGCGGATGTGGCCCTCGATTCGTTGTATTGTCCCCTGTCTTCTTCCATTGATCCTATACTTGTAGTTCTGCCAGTGTAAACGTTCATCGGGTTGAAACCAGCGTACTGAATGATATTAGGACTGGAATAGTACTTGATTTTTGGACAGGTTACACCTATATCCGGGTATTTAAAGAATGGAGCTATTAATTTTTGCAAAAGCAGCGGGGTCACTTCAGTATCATTGTTAACGATAAATATAAATTCGCCTTTGGCCTGGCGCATACCCCAGTTATTTCCTCCAGCAAAACCAAGGTTTTTTTTGCTTTTTAAAAGTTTTGTATTGGGATAGTTTCCCTGAAGGATTTTTGGTTCCGGATCGGAAGCCGAGGCCATATCGCATACCAGGATCTCATAATTTGGATACTTCAGCCGGCGCGTTGATTCCAGAAAAGCGCACGTAGTCTCCGTCTGATTATAATTCAGTGTGATTATGGAAATAAAAGGAAAGATCCCATCCGGCATATGCCCTTTTCGATTTTATGCAATATAAGGGCAAATCATATACATATAAAATTCGCAGCCTATGCGTTTGTGCCCTGAATAACGGCCGATGGAGTATTTGCCATTATCCACAGATCATAAAGAAAGTTAGATCTTTCTGCATAACTGATATCCAGCCTGATCCTTTCTTCTGCCGTCATCTTATATTTTGTCTTCCTTCTGATTTGCCACAGTCCTGTCATGCCTGCAGGAGCGAGAAATCTTGTTGCCCACTTATCGGTCGTGAGCGAGGCTGCCTCATATAGAGGAAGAGGCCTGTTACCTACAAGCGACATGTCACCCTTGAAAACGTTCCATAGCTGGGGTAGCTCATCGAGACTGCATTTTCTAAGAAAAGCACCAAGTTTTGTCACGCGTGGGTCATTATCTATCTTAATAAAAACAGGACCTTCTGGCTTAAGGGGATTGTAGAGGTTAAGGTGTGAAACATCAGATATCTTTTTGTTTGCCTCAACCTCCATTGTCCTGAACTTGTAAAAATTAAATATTCTATAACCTTTACCTGCTCGCTTGGATATGTAAAACACGGGACCTTTTGACTCGATTCGCAACGCCAGCATGATCAACAGGAACAACGGCGCCAAAATGATCATCAGAAGGGCTGAGACTACGACGTCAAAAGTTCTTTTAGCAAAACCTGAGGTGTCATCCGCAATAGAAAACAAATCAGATGCTGCCGATTTCGTTTCTGTAATATTTTCCTGTTTGATCTTTTTCCAAAATCTGATCTTCGACATAAGACGTTCCTCTCCTAAGTCAAAAATAGAGACGATATCTTCTGCAATAGACGCATTGCCGATCCTAAATAAATCTTCCTCGGAAAGCGTTGAACCTTCTAGCAGGAACGGAACTGTATGTAGTTTAGGATGCTGCGAAATAAATAGTGAAATAGAAGTAAGAGCTTCAAGCCCTAATGAGCCTTCTGCAATGATTACGTCCGGGATGCTTATTGCTCTTGTTGAGAGGCTTTGCAGCATTTTTTTAGCCTGTTCTGTGTTTTCTGCTGCATATCCACTTTCAAAAGTATTTATTAATTGGTCAATAGTTTTTGCTTTTTTCCCAATATAGAAAAACTCCAGTCTTTTATTTGTAATACCGGGTTGTACAGGCGGAACTGAGAAATGCCTGTATGTCCTGTTACCTGTTTTTGAATGTCGTAAAGCTTCTTCCATGATCAATGCGCCATTTGTTTAAAAAGCAATAACCTAGCTTAAAGATGTTGCATATCTTCCCCATGTTTTCTTCCCCAACAGCTTGTTAATGCTTTCCAAAATGGATAAAGGGTTAAAAGGTTTAATGAAATGCTCCATTATGCCATACTCTTCACATTTTACTTTCGTGATGCTTCTGTCAAGTGAAGTAATCACCATCAACGGAATGTTCCGGTAGAGTATGCTGGAGGACAATTCTTCTATCAATTCCCAGTCTTTCATATCAGGTAATTGAGCGTCACATATAATCAAATCTGGTATGTTGCGTTTTGAAAGCCAATGCATTGCTGTGCAA
>DASWTL010000221.1:0-66362 GCA_036402155.1 Sphingobacteriaceae bacterium
TTCGATTTCTTAATCTCTTCAGACAGATTTTCATATAAATCATGATAAAGTGCCGGTTTTTTAGATATGTCTGTTTCTGACTGTGACAGCAGGTATGCTGATAAAAGAGACACCGGATTATTAACAATATAATTTTCCTTAATATCACTTTCCACCGTGTTTCTTCGTTTCTCAGCATTGGTAAAATCTTCTATCAGCTTTATAACCTCGTCACCATCAGCCGTTCGGTCTATCTGAAGTTCCATTGTCTTTTTAGTAGTTCTGTAATCTGAATCAGCTGCTTGTAATAAAGGTATCAGCCGTGAATAATATTTACCTATTTCAGCCTGATGCTGTGATTTACTTGATATGCGAGGGTATTTCTTCAGATCCGTCACATGAAAGCTCACTTGAACAGGATCTTTATCCAGATAGATAAGGAATTCATTTTTGTCACTTTTCCCGTTTTCGAATAGTTCCAGTAAGAAGAATCCGGGCGAATTGATTATTCCATCAATAGTAAAGGTGCCGTCTTTACTTATATTTTCTGCAAGTAACACGGAATCACCATCACTAAGTCTTACAACGCCATCCAGCCCATGCGCATTTCCTTTAATATTTACCGGAGTCCGATCTGAATTACATGCAGTTAAAGATATAAGAAACCCAACCAGTAAATTGCGAAACATATTCATATAATAATTTTAGACCTTCAAGGTAATAATTTCAATAGAACCTTTCTAAATTATGAAAATCGTAAGATTTGGTTAAATCTAACCATGGTTTTTATGCATTTATTAAATACTTTTGCTTCGCAAAAATTTCTTTAATAACTAATAACAAATAATGAGCAATTTTAGTAAAGCTTTTTCGTCATCCCTGGGGAAGAAGCTGATTATGAGTTTGACAGGTTTGTTCCTGTGCTCCTTTCTGATCATACATCTAATAGGTAATTTTCAATTATTTAAAAACGACTCGGGTCAGGCATTTAATTCATACGCCTATTTTATGACCCATTTTTTGCCAATTAAGATAATTTCATACCTGTTATATGCAAGTATAATTATTCATGCGGTATATGCATTAATATTAACTTCCAAAAATAAGAAAGCCCGCCCCGTGGGTTATGCATCATACAATGGTGCAGCCAACAGCCCCTGGACATCACGCAATATGGGAATTTTAGGAACTATATTGTTGATCTTCCTCGTTGTGCACATGAGTAATTTCTGGGCACAATATCACTGGGGGGGATTACCATATACCAAATATGAAATCGATCTGCAGAATCCTGATGTGATGCGTGTTACTGAGCTTCCTATTATAGGTACTGAGCGTGTGCATTCCGATTTTGTAGATGCTCAAAACGGCACCAAGGTCCTTATTGCAAAGGATTTGTATAAAATAGTTCACGATTCATTTCAGCAGTGGTGGTATGTGTTGTTATATGTGATCTCTATGGCTGCGCTGTCATTTCATTTAATACATGGTTTCAGAAGCGCTTTCCAAACCCTGGGATGGGATCATAAGCGGTATGTGCCTCTTATCCGGTTTTTAGGAGTTTGGATCTTTGGGGTAATAATCCCATTGCTTTTTGCCGCCATGCCATTATTTTTCTTCTTTTTTAAATAGGTTTTCACATTCCCGGATTGCCGGGATACTAAATAAATTCTGCAATGAAGTTAGATGCTAAAATTCCGGAAGGCCCATTAGCCGAAAAATGGTCTAAGCATAAGTTTAATTTAAAGCTGGTAAATCCGGCTAACAAGCGTAAGTATGATATTATTGTTGTAGGAACAGGCCTTGCAGGTGCTTCAGCTGCAGCATCGCTTGCCGAATTGGGATATAATGTAAAAACATTCTGTTTCCAGGATAGCCCCCGCCGCGCACACTCGATTGCTGCACAGGGCGGTATCAATGCTGCCAAGAATTATCGTAATGACGGTGACAGTGTATACCGGTTGTTTTATGATACCATAAAAGGTGGAGATTACCGTGCAAGGGAGGGTAATGTTCACCGTTTGGCCGAAGTTTCGGTTAATATTATTGATCAGTGTGTAGCTCAGGGTGTTCCGTTTGCACGCGAATATGGCGGTTTGCTTGATAATCGTTCATTTGGAGGTGCCCAGGTATCCCGTACGTTCTATGCCCGTGGTCAAACCGGACAACAATTGCTTTTAGGTGCTTATTCGGCGCTTAACCGTCAGATACATGAGGGGAAAGTAAAGATGTACAACCGTCATGAAATGCTGGATGTAGTTATGATAGACGGCAAAGCGCAGGGTATCATTACCCGAAACCTGATCACCGGTGAGATTGAGAGTCATGCAGGACATGCGGTATTATTATGTACCGGTGGTTATGGAAACGTATTTTACCTGTCAACTAATGCCATGGGTTGTAACGTAACGGCTGCCTGGAAAGCTCATAAGCGAGGTGCATTATTTGCTAACCCTTGCTTCACCCAGATCCATCCAACATGTATCCCGGTAACGGGCGACCATCAGTCAAAGCTGACCTTAATGTCTGAATCATTACGTAATGATGGACGTGTTTGGGCTCCGAAAACCCGGGAACTTGCCGAGAAAATGCGTAAGGGAGAATTAAAGGTTAATGACCTGAAAGAAGAAGACCGGGATTATTTCCTGGAGCGTAAGTATCCGGCATTCGGTAATCTGGTGCCTCGCGATGTGGCATCCCGGAATGCCAAAGAAGCGGCTGATGACGGACGTGGCGTGGGTACTTCAGGTATGGCAGTGTTCCTTGATTTTGCCGATGCTATAAAACGTCTGGGTGAAGATGCAGTTCGTGCAAAATATGGTAACCTGTTCGACATGTATTATCAGATCACCAATGAAAATCCATATAAACAGCCAATGCGTATTTATCCTGCGGTCCATTATACTATGGGCGGATTATGGGTAGATTATAATCTGCAAACTACTGTTCCCGGTTTATACTGTTTAGGTGAGGCTAATTTCTCAGATCATGGTGCAAACAGACTTGGTGCATCTGCTTTGATGCAGGGACTTGCCGACGGTTATTTTGTAATTCCTTATACTGTTGGGGATTACCTGGCTACGATCGGACCTGCGCCTGTTAATGAAAATCATCCGGCCTTTGCCGAAACCAAACGTGAAGTAGAGGAAAGGATAAACAAATTGTTGTCTCTTAAAGGCTCTCGCACAGTAGATGAATATCACCGTGAACTGGGCCTTATCATGTGGGAATATTGCGGTATGGCCCGTACAGAAGAGGGATTGATCAAAGCCAAAGGACTTATCCGTGACCTTCGTGAAGATTTCTGGAAAAATGCTATTGTGCTGGGTAAAAATGAAGAATTTAACATGTCGCTGGAAAAAGCGGGCCGTGTTGCAGATTTTCTGGAGCTTGGCGAGCTGATGGTTGATGATGCATTGAACCGCAAAGAATCATGTGGTGGCCATTTCAGAGTAGAAAGTCAGACCGAAGAAGGTGAAGCTAAGCGTGATGATGACCAATATGCTTACGTAGCAGCCTGGGAATACCAGGGATACAACCAGCCGGAAGTTCTACACAAGGAAGAGCTGGTATATGAAAATGTTAAGTTAACACAAAGAAGTTATAAGTAAGTATCAAGTACATAGTACTGAGTATTTAGACTGATCTTGATACTTGTTACTTGATACTAAAATCTTGAAAATATGAGCGGAAACATGAATTTAACGCTGAAAGTCTGGAGACAGCAGAACACCCAGGATAAAGGAAAATTTGTAACCTATAAAGCAGATGGTATTTCCCCGGATATGTCGTTCCTGGAAATGCTGGATGTTGTAAACGAGGATTTGGTAAAAAAATCAGAAGATCCTATACATTTTGATCACGATTGCCGCGAGGGTATTTGCGGAATGTGTTCTTTGCATATTAATGGTCGTCCTCATGGGCCTAAAAATGCCATAACCACCTGTCAGCTTCATATGAGGAGTTTTTCAGACGGTGAAACGATAACCATTGAACCATGGAGAGCGGCAGCATTTCCGGTAATTAAAGATCTTGCGGTTGACCGCTCAGCATTTGAGCGGATTCAGCAGGCCGGTGGATATGTGTCTGTTGGTACCGGCGGTGTGCCCGATGCCAATGCGATCCCGGTTCCAAAAGTAATTGCTGATGAAGCATTTAATTCTGCAACATGCATCCAGTGCGGAGCCTGTGTGGCAGCATGTAAGAATGCCTCGGCTATGTTGTTTGTATCTGCCAAGATATCGCAGCTTGCTTTATTGCCGCAAGGTCAGCCTGAACGTTACAGACGGGCGCAGGCGATGGTTGCCCAGATGGATGAAGAAGGATTTGGAAATTGTACCAATACCGGAGCGTGTGAAGCAGAATGTCCGAAAGAAATTTCGATTACCAATATAGCGCGAATGAACCGTGAATACTATGTTGCAAAATTCTTTAAAGAAGAAGAAATTAGTTAATTTTGTAAAAGCCGGGACGAGGAGATTTGTGAAGAAACCCTGAGGCATTGCTTCAGGGTTTCTTGCGTAGTTAAAGTTGACTTTATTCCATCTTTGGGATATAAGCAGGCGAAAAACTTTAAAAAGGTTCAAGGAACTGCGGTTTTAGTATAAATTTCGATCACTCCATTCCATCCTTTTTTGCCGTATTTAGCTTCTGCAGCATCTCCTTTCAATACATTCATCTTCTTTATGGAAGCGAGTTCCAATCTGTCAAACTCTTTCGCTGTGATCTTTTTACCATCAATTATGTAAAGACTTGGCGGAACCTTTTGAATCTGACTTTTGGAATTATCTTTTTTAGTTAACTGAAAAGAGATCGGAATGGTGTATTGTACCCTTACCGGTTTTCCGTTTTGTATTCCGGGCTTCCATCGCTGCGAATTTTTCAAGATTCGTATTGCTTCTTCATCAGTTCCGTAACCTAATCCTCGTAAAACCTTTATGTCGGTTAACTCTCCATCTTTCTCTACAATAAAAGATACGAAAACACGGCCAGAGATTTTATTTGCTTTGGCTAGTTCAGGATATTTAATATTATCTGCGATGTAAGCTGAGAAGGCTTTTTCGCCGCCAGGAAACTCCGGTAAGACCTCTACACTGGCAAAATCACTTGCCGTATCATTTTCTGATCCGGTTTCCAGCTCTTTCTTCGGAGCCGATGATGGCGTTCTTCCGGGCTGGAAAGAAATAGGCAAGGTATACTGGACTCTTACTGGTTTTCCCTCAATCATTCCGGGGTTCCATCTTGGAGAGTTTTTCAAAACCCGTACAGCTTCTTCATCTGTTCCAAACCCTAATCCTCGTAAAACTTTAATATTTGTTAATTGCCCATCCTTTTCTACAACAAAAGAGATAAATACACGTCCTGTAATTTTATTTATCCGGGCTGGCTCAGGATACTTAATATTCCGGATCAGATAGGCGCCAAATCCCTTATTTCCTCCCGGAAACTCCGGCAAAACCTGCACTTTGCTAAAGTCAGTAATCCTATTGGTATCGACTTGGGAGCCATCAGATTCTTTGATATACTTTGCTGGTGTTGGAAGAGAAGACCTAATTCTATCACTTTCCGGCGGAGGAGGAGGATAAGGGAACTCACCATACTTAGCTTTTGCTTCACTTTTTGCTTTCAGGTTTTCCATATTGTAACTTTCCCAATCTCCATTTTTCAGGTAAACAGTTACCCGGTAGGGCTTAGTTTTCCACGCAAGTTCTTTGACACTCGGGTTGCGTTTTAAAAACGATTTGTACTGATCTGGTTCTTCGGATTGTGTTAAAGTGGAAAAGAGTGAACCGGTGAGTTTTTTTGATTCATTGATCAGTGTTATTTTATCTTGTTTTGCTGTTGCAGCTGAAAATATCAGCATGGCTGCAAACAGCGGTGCTGAAAGGCCATATTTTAATAATCCGGTTCTGCGCGACCTGCTCTTACCTAACATCAGGATTCTTCGTTTTAACAAGGATTGGTTAAAAAAGCTATTGCTTAATTGATGAGGATTCACGCCCAGTGTATTGCTAAGGAGAAGCAAAGCATAATCAGATTTACTTTGCTGTAAACCGGCGGCTTCTTCATCGGCAATGAATTCATGTATGTGCTTAATTTCCTTTTTGTAGATATATGCCACCGGGTTAAACCAGTTTAGTACAGCAGCCAGTTCAATTAAGATCACATCCAGCGAATGCCATTGCCTGATATGGACTTTCTCATGATTAATAATGGATTCCTTTTCCGGTAATTCGACGTCAATTATAAGTGCTTTAAAGAATGAAAAGGCCGCCCCTCTTTTTGCTTTAAGATTATATTTTAACCAGATGAGCTGGATAATAAACCGGGCCAGAAAGATAGAAGCACCGATCAGATAGATCCACATGATGATTTCAGTAACGGTCCATTTAGGCGCCTCTTCACTTACCTGCACTATTACCGGGTCATAAATCACCTGAAGCGGTATGGTTGCCTCTCTTACTTTTTGCGTAATAAAGAGCTCACTGAACCAATCAGAATTTATAAACGGAATAATAAATGAAAGAAAGACGCTTCCGTTAAGAAAAATCCGGTTCTGTTTAAAGAATGTTTCATTCCTTAATACCAGCATGTAAAATCCCATGAAAAGAATCAGGTACAAGTTGGTTTGCAGCAGGTAATTCAGGCTGTTCATATCATTTCTTTTTAAGTTTTTCTATCAGTTTCATGATCTCATCCGCCTCCTTTAAGTCCAGTTTCTTTTCTTTTACAAAGAATGAGAACATATTTTCAACCGAGTTGCTGAAATACCCGTTCAGAAGCTTCTCGGTGGCAAAACTCTTATATTCTTCTTTACTGATAATAGGGAAGTAACGATGGCTTTTACCAAAGGCCTGATGACTAACGAAGCCTTTTGTTTCTAAAATCCGGATGATGGTAGACACCGTATTGTAAGCAGGTTTAGGCTCCGGCAATTGTTTTAAAACATCCTTTACAAATCCTCTTCCAAGGTTCCATAGAACCTGCATAATCTGTTCTTCCGCTTTTGTTAGATCTTTTATTTCCATAATATGTTGTTACTTATTTCCATGGTACGCTTCATTAATCATTTTACCTTTTTCATAATTCCGCGTTACTATTAATATTCCATTTTCATCATAGCACCTCCAGAAACCAGTGTAATACCAGTGGATGAGCTTTGCGGAGGAATCGAAAATGGTTTCGCCCTCGCAATCAATTTTCCCATTTTTATGATAGAACCGGGTGTAAGCTGTTGTCCCTTTGTATTTCTCCTTACGGATTAATTTGCCATTCATAAAATATCGCCATGTTCCCACTTCTGAATCATTTCGATACCTCCCTTTATAGTAATATCCTTCTTTTAACTCTTGTGGAAGATGATACCCTCGTTTCTTTAATATCTCAAAGTCCTTTTTTACCAGATCAGCAGCGTAAATCCAGCGGCCATGTTTATGGCCATTAACCATTCGATTAAATTGACATGAAGCCGAAATCAGCCACATGCACAGAAATAAGTGTGTAAGTAAGCGGCGCATAGCTAAAGTAGTATCTATAAGATATTTTCCGGACACTAATGTATAACTAATAAACTAGTTTAACAACTATTTGTTTAGTTGTTGTGAATTATTTTTTTATCACCACAATTTCCGTAATTCTGTGTTAGAAATTTCTATATGAATATAACTTTCCACGGAGCTGCACAAACCGTTACCGGCAGCAAGCATTTAATCACATTAAAAGATAATACGCAAATCCTGCTTGACTGCGGGATGTTTCAGGGAATGGGTGACGAAACTGATGAATTAAACGATTACTTCGGGTTTAAGCCGTCAGAAGTAAATTACCTGATTCTTTCACATGCACATATTGATCATTGTGGTTTAGTGCCGCGGCTGGTTGCCGAGGGCTTTCGGGGTGATATTATCTGTACTCCCCCAACCATGGACCTTTGCCGGATATTATTAATGGATTCGGCCAGAATTCAGATGCAAGACACTGAGTATGTAAACAAGGATCGGGCACGTAAGAATTTACCGCCTGAAAAACCATTATACACTGAAGATGATGTGATGGAATCGCTACGGTTATTCAAGATCATTGAGTATGATGAAGATTATGAAATAACTCCGCGGGTAAGTGTTAAATTAACTGATGCCGGCCATTTGATAGGGAGCGCAGCCGTTAACTTATCAATTCTGGAAGATGGGAAATCCACGCGGATTACGTTCAGCGGGGATGTTGGCCGTTATGATGATATGTTGTTAAAAAGTCCACGGGTATTTGATCAGGCTGATTATATTCTGCTAGAATCTACTTATGGTGATTCCCTTCATATAGATCTGGAACCTATTGAAGACGCCCTGCACGAAATCATTCATCACACATGTAAAGTGAAAGGTGGTAAAGTTATTATTCCGGCATTCAGTGTGGGCAGAACCCAGGAGGTATTATTTGCTTTAAACGCGCTTGAACTAAGAGGATTATTGCCCGATGTCCCTTTTTATGTGGACAGTCCGCTATCCGAGAAGGCAACTGAAGTTTTGAAAGATCACCCGGACGTGTATAATAATAAGGTGAAGGAAGTTATGCGGGCAGACTCTGATATTTTTCATTTCAAAGGATTAAAATTTATTCAGACGGTTGAGGAATCAAAGGCTTTAAATAATGATCCGCGTCCTTGCGTGATTATTTCATCTTCAGGGATGGCTGAAGCCGGCCGGGTAAAACATCATATCAAGAATAATATTGGTAATCAGAAGAATACGATACTGATGGTAGGTTATTGTGAACCTCGTTCACTAGGTGGAAGATTAATTGCCGGAGCTCCCGTGGTATCCATTTTTGGGGACGAATATGATGTCAGGGCAGATGTGAGATCCATCAAGTCAATGAGCGCCCATGGCGATTACGATGATCTTTTGAAATTTATTTCTTGCCAGGATCCTACATTGGTTAAAAAGGTTTTTCTTGTTCATGGTGAGTTAGAAACACAGGTAATATTCAGGGAAAAGATCGTGGAAAAAGGATTTGTACATGTGGAGATTCCGCAAATTCATGAGCGTGTTGAATTGGATGGATAGATTAGTCTTCGCTTAAAAAGAAAACGGTATGATGTTACATGCAACAACCGGTATTGCTTTTAACTCTCAGATTAATTAGAATAAAAAACAAGAGAAATTCAGGACATAGTAGCACAAACTAAACAATACCCCGTCATGTCGACAGATTTGTGAACGGGCTGTGAAAGCAGACATCCGGGACATAATAACACTTGCAGTGCTTTGAACAGTGAGATTTCTCTTCTTCCACTACCTGATCCGACGCTTAATCGAAATGACGGCAGGGGGTTGGCGGGCAGCGCATTCCAGCAACCTGCCAAAAAAAAACCGTCATCGACTGGGTTGTGCAAGGGGCTGTTTAAGGAGATATCCCGGACATAGTACACCTGCTAAACGAGCGGCAGAGCTTTTAACAGTGAGATTTCTCTCCTTCCACTACCTGATCCGGCGCTCAATCGAAATGATGGCGCGGCTATATTGTGCCTGTAATCTTACTCCCGCCAGATCTTATATTGATTGATCAGGCCGTTTGTTGATGCATCATGTGTTTCAATTTTCAGATCATCAGTTAGTTCCGGTAAAATTTGACTGGCCAATTGTTTTCCCAATTCCACTCCCCATTGGTCAAAGCTGAAAATATTCCAGATAATGCCCTGAACAAAGATTTTATGTTCATACATAGCAATTAGCTGCCCAAGCACGTATGGTGTGATCTTCTTCACCAGGATGGAATTGGTGGGCCGGTTACCGGTAAAAACTTTGAAAGGAGCCAGGACTTTTATTTCTTCATCCGTTTTACCCTGTGCAATCAGTTCTTCAATAACGGTTTCCAGGGATTTCCCATTCATTAATGCCTGGGTTTGAGCAAAAAAGTTGGAAAGTAAAAGCTGGTGGTGTTCTCCGATAGGGTTATGTGTTTGTGCAGGTGCAATAAAATCAGCTGGTATTAACTTTGTTCCCTGGTGAATTAGCTGATAGAAGGCATGCTGGCCATTAGTTCCCGGCTCGCCCCAGATAATTGGTCCGGTCTGGTAGTCCACAATATGCCCATTCCTGTCAATATATTTTCCGTTGCTTTCCATGTCGCCTTGCTGGAAATAGGCTGCAAAGCGATGCATATATTGATCATACGGAAGAATTGCATGACTTTCTGCATCAAAGAAATTATTATACCATATACCAACCATTGCCAGAATAACGGGAATGTTATTTTCAAAATCGGTTTGCCGGAAATGGTTATCCATTGAATAAGCGCCATTAAGCAGCTGACTGAAGTTGTCAAAACCTATTCCCAGCGCAATGGATGTACCAATAGCGCTCCAGAGTGAATATCTTCCTCCAACCCAATCCCAAAATCCAAACATATTTTTTGTATCGATTCCAAATTCAGAAACCGCTTTGGCATTAGTAGAAAGGGCTGCAAAATGTTTAGCAACATCTGCTTCAGACGCACCCTGACTAAGCAACCACTGCCTTGCAGTATGTGCGTTAGCCATGGTCTCCTGGGTGGTGAAAGTTTTAGATGCAATTAGGAAAAGTGTGGTGGCAGGGTTAACCTTTTTCAGTATTTCAGCAATATGACTTCCATCAACATTGGAAACAAAATGCAGGTTTAAATGATTTTTATAAGGTTTTAACGCTTCAGTAACCATTACTGGGCCTAAATCAGAACCTCCAATGCCAATATTTACAACATCAGAAATTGGTTTTCCGGTATACCCTTTCCACTCACCATTTATAACTGAATTAGAAAACTTTTCTATCTTACCCAGAACCATATGAATATCAGGCATCACATCTTTTCCATCGGTATGCACGCCTGAAGTGAACGGATTGCGTAACGCTGTATGTAAAACCGCACGATTTTCTGTTTCGTTTATTTTCTCACCGGTAAACATGGCTTCGATCGCCTGTTTTAAATTGCATTCTTCAGCGAGATCAAGCAGAAGTTTTTTTGTTTCTTTTGTTAAGTTATTCTTTGAATAATCAAGTAAAATATCCTCAAACCGGATACTGAACTCTTCAAAACGAAATGGATCAGAAAACAGGTCCTTAATAAGGACGCTTTCGATTTCTAAAAAATGTCTTTTTAAATGTTCAAAAGCTGTAGTTTCTGTAAAGTTCTTTTTAGGTAACATATTTTGAATAATGAGCGGTGTGTTTTTAAGCAGCGGTAAAATTAATTTTTATCTGCTAATTTGCAGTGATTTTTCCTATGAAGTAAATGATCGCAAATATGACAAGGCTTTTAATTTCTGCTTTGCTGTGCTGTTCGGTTTCCTTGTTTGCCCAGACAAAAGCGGATGACGTTAAAACGTTTACACTTAAAAATGGAATGAAATTTCTTGTTCTCGAGGACAATTCGATTCCTAATGCTAATATGTATTTGTTTTACAAAGTAGGCTCAAGAAATGAGTATCCCGGAATTACGGGACTTTCGCATTTCTTTGAACATATGATGTTTAATGGATCAAAGAAATTTGGCCCGAAAATGTTTGATCGTGTGATGGAATACAACGGCGGTTCAAATAATGCATACACCACATCAGATTTAACGGTATATACTGATTGGTTTCCTGCCTCGAAACTTGAAGTGATCTTCGATCTGGAATCCGACCGGATAGCAAACCTCAATATTGATACGGGAATGGTTAATAGTGAACGGGGTGTAGTGCTTTCTGAACGAAGCACCGGCCTTGAAAATTCACCATGGCGGATGCTCAGTGAAGCAGTAAATGCGACGGCATATATCGAACACCCATATGGATGGTCGGTGATAGGATTTGAGGAAGATATTAAAAACTGGACCAAGGAGGATCTTGAAAATTATTTCCGGACCTACTATGCACCTAATAATTGCGTGGTGGTAATTTCAGGAAATGTTACGGTTAATGAAGTTAAACGCCTTGCAGTGAAGTATATGGAGTCTATTCCGCCAGGGCCAACCCCAAAAGCGGTTCATCTTGTTGAGCCACCCCAAACAGGCGAACGGCGGATCACAGTTCAAAAAGATGTCACTACACCATATTTAATGATGGCCTATCATGTACCTCAAGCCACGAATAAAGATTATTACCCGCTTAGTATTCTAAGTTCCGTGCTTTCAAGCGGAAATTCATCCCGTTTATACTCAGCTCTTGTTGATAAGAAGCAACTCGCAACCAGTGTTTTTACCAATTATACCGAAACATTCGATCCGACATTATTTGAATTTTATGCCATTAGTGCAAAGGGAGTTAAAGAATCTGATATTGAGCATGCTGTTTATGAAGAGATTGAAAAAATAAAAAATGAGGGTATAACTGAACATGAACTTCAAAAGATTAAAAATCAGAAACTGATGGAATTTTATAATCAGATTGAAACCATCAACGGGAAATCAAATAATATCGGTACTTATGAGATATTCTTTGGCGATTATAAAAGAATGTACAATGCACCGGTTGAATACAATAAGGTTACCATTGAAGATGTAAAAAGGGTAGCAAATGAATATTTGAAAAAATCGAACCGGACTGTTGGCGTACTTAAGAAAAATGTTGAAGAGTAAAGCAGAGGATCGATCGTCCGAAAGCTGAACATAGTCGTATCTCAACATGACCTCTTTATAAAAACAGCATGCATGAAAAACATTAAATATATACTCCTCATTCTTGTAGTCCTTTTCAATCGGGCTGATTTAGAGGCACAATCGAAAACCAGTGCTTTTAAGGTTCCGGTTTATGAAAAGTTCACGCTTGCCAATGGACTGACTATATACCTGATGGAGCAGCACGAAGTTCCAATCATCAGTATCTCTGTAGTTATTCCGGCAGGTGCCATTTATGATAATGGGAAATCCGGTTTGGCATCTTTAACAGCTTCAGGTTTACAGTTTGGTACCAAAAGCTATTCTAAAAATACCATTGAAGAAACATTGGATTTTGTAGGTGCCGAACTTGAAACGCATGCATCAAAAGAGTCTGCGGGCTTGTCGGCAAAGTTTGTATCAAAATATCAAGATAAGATACTGCCTATAATAAAGGAGGTTCTGATTAACCCAACGTTTAATAATGAAGAGTTTATAAAAGAAAAAAAGCGTGTGCTATTAGGGTTGGAGCAGGCTAAAGAAAGCCCGCGCGCTGTTATACACTCTTATTGGGATAAACTGATTTTCGGAGATCATGTGTATGGCAATCCGGTAAGCGGCACACCATCTGCTATCAATAAACTGTCTGTGCAGGATCTCAAAAGCTTCTATAACCAAAACTACTCTGCCCTGGGATCTGCTATTGCCATAACCGGCGATTTTAATTCAAAGGCGATGAAAGCTAAAGTTGCCAGATTGTTTGGTGAGTGGAAAAAAGGTTCAGCTAAAAGACAAGACGCTGCTTCTAAGCCTGTTATGAAGGCCGCATCATCAAACGTAGTGTTGGTTAATAAAGAAGATGCCCGCGAAACCACCTTTCTCATCGGAGGCCTGGGCATCAGCAGGAATAATCCTGATTACATTGCTATTGATGTAGTAAATACTGTTTTTGGCGGTCGCTTTACTTCCATGCTAAACGATGAACTGCGTGTAAATTCAGGTTTAACCTATGGTGCTAACAGCCGTTTTAGTCCATTGAAACATTCGGGAACATTCGCTATTTCTACTTTTACAGCAAATAAAACTACAGATGCTGCAGTTAATAAAGCATTGGAGGTACTTAATACCTTACATACAAAAGGAATAGATGACGAAACACTTACCTCTGCGAAGAATTATGTGAAAGGATTATTGCCTCCCCGCTATGAAACATCAATGCAGCTTGCAGGATTGTTAACTTCAATGTTTTGGTATGGATATGATGAATCGTACATCAATAACTTTGAAAGTAATGTTGATGCATTAACTACGACCAGGGTAAAAGATATTGTTAAGAAGTATTTTCCGTCAAATAACCTTCAATTTGTATTGATTGGCAAGTCAAGTGAAATAAGACCGATAGCAGAAAAACTGGGCAAGATTACCGAAAAGCAAATATCAGCCGAGGGGTTTTAGGCGGACTTTAGAACCTCGCCTATCTTAAACTTTTATAAGCTTTCACCATCCACATCTAATCCCAATGTTAAAATCTGTTAATGCTTAGAATTTTAACTGAAAGGTAATATCTTTGTTGGACCAAAAAATAAGCTATCATCATGACCGAAGCAATCAAACAACAGGAAAGGATATTTAAAAGGCTATTTATTTTCCTTTCATCAACGCTGGCATTGGTATTTTTAACAGCTTTGTTCTCTCCGTGTGATAAGATTCAAGATAAGAAAGATTCAACGGTTAGAATTAATTCTGTTAAGGCAGGTAGTGTTGCGGGTAAGAATGTTAAATCCTCAGGCTGTATATTCAGGGATTATCTTTTAACTGATCGTTTTTTCGGATAGCGCAACCCTTTAACAACTTATCATTAATTGTAAGTTCAGCGGAATACAGGTATTTACGATCTGACATTCCATCGCTGCAGTTCGATTTGCGTATAGTAAGTATCAGTTTGTCGTTTTTGGAATTTGTGACGCTATACCGGAAAACATCACCTGTAACAACAGCTTTTTTATAAGGAAACTGATACACTTTTTCCTCTCCAACATCTTTTAAGATAATTCTATCTTCCGCAGGGATTATATCTACAGACCAAAATGGCTCATTTCCCAAGGCAATGAATTCGTAGGGATAGCACGCGGTCTTGTAATTTTTCCCTTCTATTTTTATCACTGACTTCGCTATCAGCTCATTATCATATTCAGAGGCATATCCCAGGCTTGATTTCCCTTTTAAATAACCCTTAATTTCAGCATACACACTTTCATAAGGGTATGCAGGGCTCCGGTGAACAGCCAGGTAGAGTTTACTCATTTTTTTACTGCTATCGGTCAACCAATATATTTTACCTGTTTTACAGTCGCGGAATGTACTTACTTCATCGCCATGTGTATACAGCCCCGTAAAATTGGCGATTTTGTTACTTAATGTATCCAGTTGAACAGGCTCCGGATTAATTACACTGGTATCTTTAACTTCATCGGGAGGTGGGTAAAGTCTGACTTTTTTCCTGTTGCAGGATAAAAACAGCAATAAAACTGTTACCAGTAACCAGTACCTTTTCATAATCTGTAAACATAATTCATTAAAAATAGTTCATGATACGGGTTAGACATATTTTTCTATTTTTGCAGCATGACTAAGGAAAACATCCAGGATTTAAGGGACAGAGTAACGGCCCTGAGGAGGCATCTTTGACATCGACAAGAAGGTTGATGAATTAAAATATGATGAAAGTCTCACGTTAAATCCCAATTTCTGGGATAACCCAAAGCTGGCCGAAAAATCACTTCAGGCTATAAAAATTAAAAAAACATGGATCGATTCCTTTAATGAAGCGGAATCGGCAGTGGAAGATGCGGCTGTGATGCTCAGTTTTTTCCAGTCGGGTGATGCCACTGAAGAGGATCTTCGGGAGCAATACCATGCGGCCGTTAAGTTGCTTGAAGAGCTTGAATTTAAGAACATGTTAAGTTCTGAAGAAGACCAGCTGCATGCGGTTATGCAAATTACTGCAGGCGCCGGCGGAACAGAAAGCTGCGACTGGGCTCAGATGCTTATGCGTATGTATATCATGTGGGGCGAAAAGAATGGTTTTAAAGTAACCGAGCAGGATTCGCAGGAGGGTGAGGTGGCAGGTATCAAATCGGTGACCATTCAGTTTGAAGGCGACTTTGCCTATGGTTACCTGAAAGGTGAAAATGGCGTTCACAGACTGGTCCGGATATCTCCGTTTGATTCCAATGCGAAGCGCCATACGTCATTTGCATCGGTATATGTTTATCCTTTGGTAGACGATACGATAGAAATAGATGTAAATCCTGCTGATATTGAGTTTGAGACATTCCGTTCGGGCGGTGCCGGCGGACAGAATGTGAATAAAGTTGAAACTGCTGTTCGATTATACCACAAACCTTCCGGGATCATAATCAAGAATCAGGAATCACGATCACAGTTACAGAATAAAGAGAACGCGATAAGGTTGTTAAAATCACAACTTTATGAAGCCGAGTTGCGTAAGCGGATGGAAACTACTGCGGCCATTGAAGGAAATAAGAAAAAGATAGAATGGGGTTCACAGATAAGAAATTATGTGCTTCATCCGTACAAGCTTGTTAAAGATCTGCGTACAAATTACGAAACATCAAATGCACAGGCTGTGCTTGATGGTGATCTGAATGAGTTTTTGAAAGCGTATTTGATGGAGTTTTAATAGTTTAGGTGTCTGACACTTTAAAAGTGTCTGACACCTAAGTCTTATGGCAAATGCTCCTCAAAAATCGAAAGCAGTTCCTCAATTTCAGCTGCTTTTTCTATAGAGCCAGCTTTCTCATAAGCTGATATCAGGTTTCGTAAAACCCGTTTAATAATATCTGTATTAGAACATGGTTCATAGAACCGTGCATCGGGGTCGATCTTCAATTGCTTCAGAAAAGTATCTACATCATGTTTCCCAAAAATGAACCCTTTATTAAAAGCATTAATATAAAATAATACGTCATTATTTATCACCGACTCGCGCTCTTCATCCAGATACGCCAATATAAAATGTTGCGGAAGATTTACCCCATAAATAGGTATATCCAGTTTTTGGGCGATAATAGAATAAATGGATGCCAGTAAGATCTGATTTCCTTTTTTTGATTCAAGGACCTGTCCTATATAAGAATTTTGAGGATCCTGATGATTGGTTGTGTTTCCCGAAAACCGGTAATTGGTATAAAGAACGTGGTTAATCAGTTTTACTTTTTCTACAGCACTCATATCATATATTAGCTGTAGCCAGATGTCGCGCTTGATCATTTCTATCTCATTGATGATCTTCTGCTCATCAAGGTCCGGGTACTGATATTTATTAATGGTTATAAGGCCCTGTAGCAGATCAAAGGCTCCGCCCATATACCATAATTCAAGTTCACGCTTAACATTATAAAACTGGATTTTATGTACCAGGTTTTCAATACGCTCCTGAAGAAGAGCGTCAAATGATTTTTCCCAGGCATTTTCAAGATAGTCTATAACCTCATTTCCATAAGTTAACAGCTTTTCTTCTACATGCCTGTAAACCTCTTCATCACGGTCATCAAGTAACCGGATCAGCGCATCTATTTCTTTATTATTAGTCATGCTAATACTAATTTAATTATTCTTCAGGTAAAATCCTTTCTCTACTTTTGGAGCCATACAAGGATACTACTTACGGATAACGATAAACAGGGTAAGGATAGTTTTATATACAATTAATTACAAACATATTCCATAGAATGTTCAATATTCAATTAATTAACGGATATATTAAACACAGATTTCAGGCGAAAAGCCGTCATGGAGTGCATTCTCCCTTTGTTTATAAGCTCGTTGACGAAGTTATTTATGATTTTCACAATAAGGCCGGGTATGATAAAATCGAGCGCCTTAGGTCGGATCTGATTAAAGATGAGCGTTTTATAACCATTACTGACCTTGGTGCAGGATCACATGTAAATAATAATAAACAAAAGCAGGTTAAGCAACTTGCAAAAAATGCTTTAAAGCCGGCAAGGCTTGCGCAATTAATATACAGACTGGCACAAAGATTTTCACCCGAAACAATTATTGAGTTAGGAACCTGCCTGGGTTTAACTACCTCCTATCTTGCTTCTGCTGCACCGCTGGCAAAAGTTATCAGTGTAGAAGGGTGTCCTGAAACCGCTGGGATCGCGAGAGAAAATTTAGCGAAACTGAATATCTCAAATGTGGAGCTTAAAGTGGGGAATTTTGATTATTTATTTCCTGAAATCCTAAATAAGACACAGAAGATCGATTTCCTTTTTATTGATGGTAATCACAGGAAGGATGCAACCCTGGCGTATTTTGATCAAGCACTACCTAAAGTGCATGAAGGATCAGTTATGATTTTTGATGATATCTACTGGAGCAAAGGCATGCAGGAAGCCTGGGAGCAGATTAAGAAGCATCCACAAGTTACATTAACTATTGATCTTTTCTGGATCGGCCTGGTCTTCTTCCGGAAAGGACAGGAAAAAGAGCATTTTAAGATAAAGTTTTGAGTGATGTTTAATAATTCATCAAATCGATCATCAGATTAAACGAATCCATTGAAGACGGGTTATTGATCTTAAAGGGTTTGATAATATATCCTGAAACTCCTAACCGGGTAGCTTCCTCTTTATCAGTGGTTGCTGAAGAGGTGGTTATCATAAAACATTTTATATTCTTCCACTCATCCCTTTGGCGGATCACGCTTAATAGCTCAAGCCCGTCCATTTTAGGCATATTAATATCTATTAATATGAAGTCGGGTTTAGCATTTCCGGCCTCTTCCAGTTTTTCAACTGCCTCTTCACCGTTTGTAGCTATCTGCATATTATAAAGAATATTCATTTTATCTAATGTTCTTTTAATATCGATAATGTCCAGCTGATCATCTTCAACCAGTAATATTTGAATTATTTTCTTCATTGTGGTTAGATTTTGCCCATGTAAACGAAAAAACCGAGCCCTGACCAGGCTTCGACGCAATATTAATTTTTTCTTTTCTTGAACTAAGAATTTTTTTTACAATAGCCAGGCCTACACCTGTGCTTTCGAAAGTATCTCTTTCCTTTAATGTTTGAAAGATCTGAAAGATCTTTTCCTGGTGATTAGCTTTAATGCCGGGACCATTATCTTCAACAAAGAATTCAATATAATGAGCGTGATTCTTATGATAGATTCTTATTTCTCCGTTTGGCTTATTGTGATGCTTACTTGCATTACTAATCAGATTGGAGAAAATGATTAGCAATGGAAGCTTTTCAGTATGAATAACGGGTAATTTTTTTTGTACATCCACTTTTAATCCTGGTTTTAAGTCAATACTGCCTAAAATTTCATTGATTAAAAGTTTAATATCAACATCTTCAATTACATGTACTTCTTTATCTATACGGGCATAGGATAAGATACCTTCGATCATGTTCTCTCCCCGTGATATCCTCCCCTTCATCATTTGAAGGTACTCTTTAACTTTATCAGGCAATTCATGTGAATGATCCTCTTCTATCCATGAAATAACATTGTCTATGCCCCTGAGCGGGGCTTTTAAATCATGTGAAACGATGTGTGCAAACTGGTCAAGTTCTTCGTTCTTAGTGTTTAAAAGTGCAATGTTTTCAGAAAGAATCCGGGCCATGTTGTTAAGTGATCTGGCAAGTTTACCTAGTTCGTCATTCCCGGGGTCAGACATATTTACCTTATAGTTGCCGGCCGCAATGCTATTGGCCATATTAACCATCTTTAATATCCTGCTGGAAATACCATAAGCCAGGAAACCGGCTATTAAAAATCCGCAAATTATGGATAAGCTATTTAGATATAAAGAGATGTTCCTTGTCCGTTTAACCGATTCATCTAAAATCACCCGCCTTGCTTCCCGGCTTTCATATTCATAGTTACTGAACCCTTTGAACTTTTGGTTCAATATTCTATTGATGTTTCGTTCTTCACCAGCAGTTAACATATTGCTATATAGTGTATTAAATGCTTTCTGATTTTTTTTTGATGTAGTTGCTTCTACTTTGGCCGGGCGTAAAGGCAAGGCGAACTCATTAATCCACCGGTTATTTAACTGTTTAATGGTATCCAAACGGCTGTACTGTATAGACCCGCGTGGGATAAGTCTGACAAGATCCTTCAATATAGCTTCATTCTCTAATGCTGCCGTATCGTACGAAGCAATAAAATAATGTTCTCCGGTAAGCAGATACCCTCTCAACCCGCTCACCATATTTATAATATTACGCTGAAACCTGCTGCTATGCCTGATTATCTCGGACGAGCGTGAGAAATATTCTGCATTTTCTTTTACTTCTTCCGATTGTTTATAATTTATATAGGTAGTGAAAGAAAAAAGAATCAGGATAAAAAAGAAGCCCAGAAAAATAATATGAGAGATTTTCATGTAATACCTGTTTAATATGATGGCATCTTATAATTAATGCGCCTGATGTTAAAATGCCTCAGCCAGGCTTAAATAGAACCCACTTTGTCTTTCTTCACCTGGTCTTTTTTCGCCTATGGCATAGTCGGCACGTATGCTTAAGCCCCTGTCAATATCATAAAAATATCGCAGTCCCGCACCAATGGCTGGCTTTACATTCTTTAAGCTTAAATTCCGGTTGCCATATACTGTTCCGCCTGCTAAAAACGCGGTCGCCCCAAACCGCGGGATGAAACGGTATCTCAATTCACCCTGCAATGCCATTAAATTTTGATCGCGGTAACGGCCGGTATAATATCCACGCATAATCATATCATTTCCCAGTTGCGGTAACAGGTAAAAGGGGGCACGTGTCCCCTGCATGGTTTGGTATGCTCCATTAATCCCTATTACGGTTTTAGTATTTAGTGAACTGAAATGCCTGATATCAATTTTTGTTTGACTTCCTTCAAAATTATCATCCCCAAATAAAGCCGGGGCATATGAATAATTGATTTTTATGTAGAAGCCATTTGTAGTATATGTGTTTGAATTTCGGTTATCTATGATCTGGGAAACTCCTGCAAATAATACCTGTCCGCCATCGGCATCAAAAGCGACTTCTGGATAGGGGCCTCCTTCCTGGCTGTCGGCAAATTGATAATTTTCATAGCTAAGCGTCACTCCTGTAAATGATCTGCCAAATCTTTTTTCGGCTTCTGCTTTTATTCTGAAAAGTTTCTGGTCCACAAGCTCCTTATTGGCTTCCAATGTTTTACTGCCAATACCGTAAAAGTTAACCGGAAAGTCCCGGTATCGCACTTCGCCGGTATAATGATACCGGTTCTCAGGGGCCCAAACATCTGATTTTATATAAAAGCTGGATTGTTTTTGAGTAGTGAAAGTAGCCAGGGCAGAAATAGTTGAACTTCTTGTAAGGGTGTCGGATTTATCGGTGTAAAATGCATACATAGGCAGGAGCCCAAATTCAAATCCTGTTTCCTGTGAGTATGCCACAACGGGCAACGGTAAAAAGCTACCGGAGCGGGTGGTATCTTTCTTATTAGATAAAAACCTGTCGATCAATTTCTTTTGTGCAAAACCATAAGTGCTGATAAATAAAACAAAACCTGTAAATATTAATTTTTTAAGGGAATACAACTTTATCATAACGCTAAGATAATATTTCACTGCTTAACCGGAAATTGATCAATATCCCGTTGAAACTAATTGCTAAAAGAATCAGAATATCTATTTTTGCCGTCTAAAATTTAAATTATGGAAAAGCATCGGGGTCCAATTTCTCAATTTATCGAACATAATTACCGCCATTTTAATGCTGCGGCTTTAGTAGATGCTGCCAAAGAGTACGAAACCCACCTGCTTGAAGGGGGTAAAATGATGATCACCTTAGCCGGTGCGATGAGCACCGCAGAGCTTGGAATTTCCCTGGCAGAAATGATTCGTCAGGATAAGGTTGCTATTATTTCGTGTACAGGTGCTAATCTGGAAGAGGATGTTATGAATCTGGTGGCGCACTCACATTATAAGCGCGTACCTAATTATCGGGATCTTAGTCCACAGGAAGAATGGGATCTGCTGGAAAATGGTTTTAACCGTGTTACCGACACCTGTATCCCTGAAGAAGAGGCTTTTCGTCGTATTCAACGTCACATTCATAAAATTTGGAAGGATGCTGAAGAAAAAGGTGAACGCTACTTTCCTCATGAATATATGTATAAGCTGCTGCTTAGTGGAGTTATGAAGGAAAATTATGAGATCCCTTTAGAAAATAGCTGGATGATTGCAGCTGCTGAAAAGAATCTTCCGATCATTGTTCCCGGATGGGAAGACTCTACGATGGGTAATATTTTTGCGTCTTACGTTATCAAGGGGGAATTAAAGGCATCTACCATGAAAAGCGGGATTGAATATATGGCTTATTTATCCGGGTGGTATCAGGAGAATAGTGGTGGAAAAGGCGTTGGTTTTTTCCAGATAGGCGGTGGTATAGCCGGGGATTTCCCGATCTGCGTTGTTCCTATGCTTTACCAGGATCTGGAGATGCATGAGATTCCTTTCTGGAGCTATTTTTGCCAGATCTCTGACTCGACAACTTCATATGGTTCTTATTCTGGTGCAGTGCCTAATGAAAAGATAACCTGGGGAAAATTAGATATACATACACCTAAATTTATTATTGAGTCTGATGCAACTATTGTTGCCCCGCTAATATTTGCGTGGATACTGAATCAGTAACCCGATGAAAATTAATGCAGTGCTGACTGGTTTATAATAGCTTTTTCTAATTATTTAGAATCATTATAAATTATTAATACAAGTCATTTAAATGTCAGCGTTATTTGAATAAGTTATACTTTTGTGACCTGAAAAATGTTGGTAACTACTCACCTTCAAATTTCATTAAATTACTTTCAAATTTTAGCATAAAATACTGAATATGAGAAGCATCTCATTGTTTTTTAGAAGTGTTGCACAAGCTTTACTGTTAATTTCTTCTCTAATCTTTGTAGGCATTACTGCTGCACAGGCACAGGATGCTGCTGCTGGTGCCGCTATCTTCAAGCAAAAATGTACCGCATGTCACAAGCTGGATCGTAAATCTATTGGTCCTGCATTAAGCGGAATAACGGAGCGTCGTGATGAGGCATGGCTTGTAAGCTGGATAAAGAATTCGCAGTCTATGGTTGCTGCCGGTGATCCAGAAGCGGTTAAGATATTTAACGAGTACAATAAGATTGCAATGCCTGGTTTCCCTGAACTGGCGGAAACTGATATTAAGAATATCCTTGCTTATATTAAGGAAGGTGATAAACCTAAGGCAGATGCTGCTGCAGGTGCTCCGGGCGCGACAACAGCAACGGCTGCCGGTGAGGGTGAAGTGAGTAACTTCATGATCATTGGATTAATTGCTGTTGTAATTATTGCTTTTATTGTGATTGTTGTTCTTAACCGGGTAATTCATGCTCTGGAACGTATTATTTTACAAAAGCAGGGTGTAGTTGTAGAGGAAGAAGAAGAGCGTAAAGGGTCAAGCACTGTTGATAACCTAAAAAGGCTTACCAAGAATAAAAAGTTTGTATTCTTTGTGGTTTTACTGGTTGTTATTTTTCTGGGATCATGGGCATGGAATGTAGCCTGGAATACAGGTGTCCATACCGGATATCAGCCCGTACAGCCTATTAAATTCTCACATCAGCTGCATGCCGGAACAAACCAGATCAATTGCCAATACTGTCATACTGGCGCTTCTAAATCTAAAAATGCATCCATTCCATCTGCGAACGTGTGTATGAATTGCCATAATTATGTTCAGGCCACCGATAAGTATAATGGTGAGATCTCTCCTGAAATTATGAAGATCTACAAGGCGCTTGACTACAATCCTGATACAAGGGTATATGGTCCGAACCAGAAGCCTATTGAGTGGATACGTATACATAATCTTCCTGATTTAGTATATTTCAATCACTCTCAGCACGTAAGTGTTGCGGGTATTGAATGTCAAAAATGTCATGGTCCTATCCAGACAATGGAAGAAGTGTACCAGTACTCACCATTAACAATGAAATGGTGTATCAATTGCCACCGCCAGACAGAAGTGAAACACCAGGATAATCCTTATTATGACAGACTGATCGCAGCGCATGATAAGCTTAAAAAAGGTGAAAAAGTTACGGCGGCTGTATTAGGCGGCCTGGAATGCGGCAAATGCCATTATTAATCATATTGAACTTACTATATAGTTATAAAGCTTAAATGGAAAGCAACAAAAAATACTGGAAAGGTTTAGAAGAACTAAATAATACACCGGAATTTGTTGAGTCTAACAAACACGAATTTTTGGATCCGCTTCCTATTGAGGAAGTATTAACCGAGGATAAATTAAATACCGTTACACCGCGCCGTGATTTTCTTAAAGCGCTTGGATTTGGAGTAGGTGCAGTAACCCTCGCAGCTTGTCAAACAACACCGGTTCATAAATCAATTCCATATCTGGTTAAACCTGAAGAAATAGTTCCGGGTATCCCAAACTATTACACATCAAGTTACCATGGTCAGAGTATATTAGTAAAAACAGTTGAGGGGCGGCCGATCAAGGTTGAAGGTAATCCTGCCGGCTTACTTGGCAATCACGGAACCGATGCTCAGGCTCAGGCATCTGTACTTGATCTGTATGATTCATCGAAACTTAAAGGTCCGATGCTTGATGGCAAAGCCGCTGACTGGAACCAGGTTGATACCTTTGTAAAAGGTGAGTTAAACAAAGTTCAGGCTTCAGGTAAAAAAATACGGATAGTATCTTCAACGATTAATAGTCCTTCTTCAAAAGCTGTTATTGAAGATTTTCGGTCTCAATACCCGAATGCTATACATATTAATGTTGATGCGGTTTCTTATTCAGGTATAATTAAGGCAAACGCAGACAGCTTTGGTAAATCAGTGCTTCCGCGTTATCGTTTTGATCGTGCTGATGTTATTGTAAGTTTCGGTGCAGACTTTCTTGGAACGTGGATAACCGGTGAAGAATTTACCAAGCAATATGTTTCAAACCGTAATGCTGCTTCGTTAAAGAATAAGAAAATGTCACGCCATATCCAGTTTGAAACAGGAATGAGCCTGACAGGAACAAACGCTGACTCGAGAATTCCGGTTAAGCCTTCTGAAGAAGGTTTGGCTATTCTGGCGCTTTACAGCGCAATTACAGGAACTCCGGTAGGTGGTGTAAATGGTATCCCGGGTAACCCTGTTGCAGATAAGGCGGTTAAACTGGCTGCAAAGGAACTTGTAAGTGCGCGTGGCAAAGCATTAGTTGTATGCGGATCAAATGATAAATCTGTTCAAACTGTTGTTAATGCAATAAACAGCGCATTAGGAAGCTACGGGACTACCATTGATCTGGATAACCCATCTTATCAGTATGCCGGAAATGATAATGACTTTTTTGAGTTTGTTAATGAAATGAACCGCGGCGAAGTTGGTGCAGTTTTCTTTTTAAACAGCAATCCGGCTTATGAATTTTTTAATAACAAACTATTTAGTAATAACCTGGCTAAAGTTCCATTAAGGGTTTCTTTTGCTGATCGTCCGGATGAGACGGCTTCGCTTTGTAATGTAATAGCACCAAATCATAACTATCTTGAATCATGGGGCGATGAAAATGCTTTTGAAGGTTATTACACTATCGTTCAGCCTACAATTAATCCGGTTAATAACACCCGTCAGGCTGAGGAAAGCTTATTAATCTGGTCTGATAATCAGGTTAAGAGTTATTACGAATACGTTCGCAGAAACTGGGATACCAATATTGCTACCCGTGGCGGTAAAACATGGAAAGAGGTTCTTCAAACCGGTTTTGTATACGGCGGTGAAAAACCTGCTGGAAGCTACTCATCTGGTATATCAGTTGATGCTGTTGCACCTGCAATTATTAACCGCAGCAAATCACTTGCTAAAGAAGTAGAGCTTCATTTATATCAAACTGTTGCGTTACGCGACGGTAAAATGGCAAATAATGCCTACTTACAGGAGTTACCTGATCCTGTTTCAAAAGTAACCTGGGATAATTATGCAGCTATTGCACCCAAATATGCCGAAAAGCTCGGAATCAGCGAATTTGACCTGATTGAGATTAAAGGTGCCAATGGATATTCAGTAGTTCTTCCGGCACTTCTTCAGCCTGGGCAGGCTCAGGGAACCGTTTCTATTGCGGTAGGTTATGGACGTACCAAAGCAGGTAAAGCCGGCGATGAAGTAGGAAAGAATGCATTTCCGTTTGTATCATTAACTAATGGAACACTGCAGTATACTTCTGCAGCTACTATCAGTAAGGCCGGCGGAAGACGTGAGCTTGCTCAAACACAAACTCATCACTCTTATGAAGGACGTAACGTAATTCGCGAGACATCTTTCAAAGAGTACTCAAAAGATGCTTTTTCTGGTAGTGGAAACCATGGAGAAAAGCATAAAACCTACGATCTGTGGAATAAATATGAGCAGCCAGGACACAGCTGGGTAATGGCTATCGATTTGAATGCTTGTACCGGTTGCGGAGCTTGTGTTGTTGCTTGTAATGTTGAAAATAATATTCCTGTAGTTGGTCGTGACGAGGTTCGCCGCCGTCGGGACATGCACTGGATACGTATTGACCGTTATTACAGCTTTAATACGGAAGAAGGCGCAGTAACAGAGGAGAAAGAAATTGCTCACCTTGATAATATGGATAACGTTTCGGTTGTACACCAACCGATGCTTTGTCAGCATTGTGAACATGCTCCTTGTGAAACGGTTTGTCCGGTAATTGCAACAATGCACTCTAATGAAGGTCTGAACCATATGGCTTATAACCGTTGTATCGGTACCCGTTATTGTGCAAACAACTGTCCATATAAAGTGCGTCGTTTCAATTGGTTTAATTACTGGAATGATTCACGTTTCGATAACTATTTAAATAACGAGTTTACTCAACTGGTGTTGAACCCTGATGTATCTACTCGCTCACGCGGGGTTATGGAAAAATGCAGCATGTGTATTCAGCGCATTCAGGCAGGAAAACTTCAGGCTAAACTGGAAAAACGCCCGGTTAAAGATGGCGAAATCAAGGTTGCATGCCAGCAGGCGTGTACAGCTGGAGCTATTATTTTCGGGGATGTAAATGATCCGAATTCAATGGTATCTAAAGCATTGAAAGATGAACGTACCTACTATGTACTTGAAGAAATAAATGTACAGCCAGGTATAGGTTACCAGGTAAAAGTTAGAAATACAGCAGAGGCTTAATACACTCAACATAGGAAAATAATATGTCATCTCATCACGAATCGATATTAAGAGAACCATTAATTACCGGTGATAATATTACTTATGGTAAAATTACCGCAGATGTTCTGGTTCCTGTAGAAAATAAACCTAATAAAGCATGGTGGATCGGATTTATCATAGCTGCTCTTGGCGCCCTGTTATGGGTTTTTTCAGTAAGTTATACTTTCTGGTTTGGAATTGGTGCCTGGGGATTAAATAAAACTGTAGGCTGGGCCTGGGACATCACCGGTTTCGTTTGGTGGGTAGGTATTGGTCACGCCGGAACCCTGATCTCTGCCGTATTATTGCTTTTCCGTCAGAACTGGCGGAACTCAATTAACCGGTCTGCAGAGGCCATGACTATCTTCGCCGTTATCTGTGCAGCGACTTATGTTCTTGCCCACATGGGTAGGGTTTGGTTGTTTTACTGGGCCTTGCCGCTTCCTAATCAGTTCGGATCATTATGGGTTAACTTTAACTCACCACTGGTTTGGGACGTATTTGCAATCTCAACTTATTTCTCTGTATCCTTATTATTCTGGTACACGGGTTTATTACCGGATATTGCTACTATACGTGACCGTGCTACAGGTTTACGCCGCCGGATATATTCAATACTTTCTTTCGGATGGAACGGTTCAGTTAAAACCTGGCAGCGCTTTGAAGCGGTTTCATTAATACTTGCCGGTGTTTCTACCCCGCTTGTACTTTCGGTTCACACCATTGTATCCATGGACTTTGCTACTTCAGTAATTCCCGGATGGCACACCACTATTTTCCCTCCTTATTTCGTTGCTGGGGCAATTTTCTCAGGATTTGCCATGGTGCAGACATTATTGCTGATTGCCCGTAAAGTAATGAATTTCGAGAACTACATCACCATGTTCCATATCGAGTCGATGAATAAGATCATCATGCTTACCGGATCTATTGTAGGTGTGGCATATCTTACGGAATTATTCATAGCATGGTATTCAGTTTCAGAATATGAGCAATATGCATTCTTAAACCGTGTAAGCGGGCCGTACTGGTGGGCATATTGGAGTATGATGACCTGTAACGTGATTTCTCCTCAGCTATTCTGGTTTAAAAAGATCCGGACCAGCATTATGGCTTCATGGATCCTTTCAATTGTTGTAAACATTGGTATGTGGTTCGAGCGTTTTGTAATTATCGTAACTTCATTACACCGCGATTATATTCCATCCAGCTGGGCAATGTTCTATCCATCTGTAATCGATGTGACTTTGTTTATAGGTTCAATTGGATTGTTCTTCACACTGTTTTTACTGTTCCTACGGTTCTTACCTGCTATTGCAATGGCCGAGGTTAAGCTACTGGTTAAGAGCTCAAGCCATCAGGAGAAGAAGAAACTGATCCGGGAGAATAAGGTGAGCAAAGAAGAGGCAGAGTACTATGTAGAATCATTGGAAGCGTACGATAGCGTACCTGAGTCAGACAGAGAATTAGCAAAAATCTAGAGATGAGCAACACAAAATATATTTTAGCCCATTTTGAAGATCCTGATGAAATGATGCATGGGATCGACAAATTACAAGAGAATAACATCAGCATTTATGATGTTTTTACTCCTATGCCAATACACGGTATTGAAGCTAAACTGGGAATTAAGCGTTCACGCTTGCCAATAGCTGCTTTCCTTTTCGGCTTAACCGGAACATGTACAGCTATAGGCATGATCTATTATATGCTGGTATATGACTGGCCTATGAATATTGGTGGAAAGCCTGCATTTGCAATGCCAAACTTTGTGCCTATCACATTTGAGTTAACAGTGCTTTTCTGTTCATTCGGAATGGTGTTTACATTTTTATTCGCTAACCACTTGTTTCCAGGCCGTGCGCCCAGAGTTATGGATCTTCGTGCAACAGATGATCGCTTCATTATTGCAATCGATCCAAAAGCTAATCCATATCCTGATAAAATTAATGACCTTTTAAAAGATGCCGGTGCAGTAGAAATATTGCATAATGAAAGAAAATATGTTAGTTATGAATAGAATAAGGATAGTAAGTGCTGTTGTTTTTACAATTGCTGTAACTGCGGTTATATCTTCTTGTTCAAATAAGCGTAGCACAGGCTGGGAGTTTGCCCGGAATATGTATGATCCGCTTGCTTACAATCCTGATCAGCCGAATAAGAATTTTAAGAACGGACAGACGGCTCAATTACCTCCTGCAAATACTTCGCCGATAGGATTTGATCGTGCGGAAGAGTATCCTGAAACCCAGGATGGTTACCTTGCAGCAAGCGCGGGAATGAAGAATCCGCTTGAAGTTAATACAGCTAATCTTCAATCAGGAAAAGTGCTTTATTTAAACATGTGTTCACATTGCCACGGCCCTCAGGGTAAAGGTGATGGATCCATTGTAAAGCTGGATAAGTTTCCTGCTCCGCCGTCTTATTCAACTGGAAATTCTTCCCGTGGCGGTGCCATGAAAGACCTTACTGATGGCAAAATATATCATACCATTACTTATGGATTAAATATGATGGGTCCGCATAAGAACCAGCTTGACCCTCAGGAACGGTGGAAGATCGTTATGTACGTTCACGAATTACAAAAATTACAATAGTTAATGCTAAGCTAAATGGGAACACACAATCCTACACATAATTTTAAAGAACACTATGCGTTTTCGGGTAAAGCTAAAACCTGGAGCCTGATCGCTATTTTAATAGGTGTTGTTGCTATTGCATATGGGCTGTTTAGCCATAATGCTGAACGCACTTTCGCGAACCTGTTATTAATGGGATATTATATGACCTGCGTATGTGCTGCTGCAGCCTTCTTTCTTGCAGTTCAGTTTGTAGCGCAGGCTGGATGGTCGGCCGGATTATTACGGATACCTGAAGCTTTCTCAAAAACATTGCCTATTGCATCTATAATACTTGTTGTAATTTGCGCTGCAGGGTTATTTTCGCATAATTTGTATCATCACTGGAACATGGAAGGTATCGCAGACCCTAACCATGAAAATTTTGATGCTATCGTTGCTCAAAAAGCAAGTTATTTAAATGTGCCATTCTTTCTTGCACGTCTGGTCATATTTTTGGGTCTATATAGCATATTTGCTTATTTGTTTCCGAAATGGTCTAACCGTGAGGACCAAACCGGTGGATTAAGTAATTATAAGAAAAGCTATAAGTGGTCAGCCGTATTCCTGGTTATCTTTGGATTTACAACTCCTATCTGGGCATTTGATACGATCATGTCCCTGGAAGCACACTGGTTTTCTACCATGTTCGGATGGTATAATTTTGCAGCCATGTGGGTAAGCGGATTATGTGCAATTACACTTACTATCATCTTATTAAAGAAGTCGGGACATTTATCATGGGTTAACGAGAATCACCTGCATGATCTGGGAAAATTTATTTTTGCATTCTCTATTTTCTGGACTTATGTATGGTTTTCGCAATTCCTTTTAATATGGTATGCAAATATTCCTGAAGAAACGGTATATTTTTATAAACGCTGGGAACCCGAGTATAAGCCTTGGTTTTGGTTAAACATTATAATTAACTTTGTAGCGGCAATTCTGATCCTGATGACCCGTGACTCAAAACGTCAGATGAATACTTTGGCTTTCGTTTGTGTCATGCTTTTATTAGGTCATTGGCTGGATTATTACCTGATGATTATGCCTGGCACTGTTGAAGAACACAGAGGTTTCGGAATTATAGAGATAGGTACTGCTATAGGTTTTGCTGGGTTACTGGTTTTTCTAATGCTCAATAATCTAAGTAAAAAACCGTTAGTTCCTGCAAACCACCCTTTCCTTGAGGAAAGCTTACATCATCATATTTAGAATTATCAAAGATTAAAGTACGCTAAACGTGTTGTCAGATAAAAAAATGGGTTTAAATAAGTTTTTTAAGATCATACCGGCATTCATTGTAATATTAACGTTTACATTGAACCTGTCTGTTAACGGACAAAATATTGATACTGCCGCGGCTGCTGCTGCCACCACTACCACTGCCACAACACAGGACACTGTAGCATCTGCAGTTCCTGTTGCAGCTCCTCTGATTGATACTTCAGTACCTGCTGCAGCAACTACTGAAGCGGATGCGCCGGTAGTTGATATGAAGCCGGTATATATGAGCGCAGCTTATTACACCCTGCTGTTTCTTTTGGGATGTATATTCATTGCCATTATTGGTAAAGTATTAAGGCTATATGAACTGAGCCGCGGGCTTCAGGGCAGAGAAGCTCATATCAACTGGAACAGGATACAAGCGATATTATTTGCAATTATCCTTGTGTTAAGCATGTATGGTACCTACTGGACATACGATGCTTATAGTTCAACTGTAACTACCGAAGCTGCAACAGTACATGGTGAGGAATTAGACTTTATGATGTGGGTAACCATTATTATTACCACTATTGTTTTTGTTCTAACACACATCGCATTATTTGGATTCTCTTTTAAGTATGGCGGTTCAAGTACACGCAAGGCTTATTTCTATCCTCATAATAATGCTTTAGAAAGACTTTGGACTATTGTACCTGCAATCGTACTTACGACCCTTGTAGTATTGGGATTCTTTACATGGAGAAACATTACCAACATTCCTGAATCGGAACAGAAAAAAGCATTGAAAATTGAAGTTGTTGGTGAACAGTTTAAGTGGAATATACGGTATGCAGGTGAGGATAACCAACTGGGCCAGAGAAACTTTAAGCTTACCAGTGCGAATAATAATCTGGGTATTGATTTTACTGATGTTAAAAGCTGGGATGATAAACTTGGCGGTGAAATCGTTCTTCCTGTAAACCGGGCGGTAAGGGTTCAGATTGGCGCTAAGGATGTGCTTCATAGCTTTTATATCCCTCATTTCCGTGTGCAGTTAAACGCAGTTCCCGGAATGCCCACATATTTTCAGTTTACACCACGTTTTACAACCGCTCAGATGCGTGAAAAGTTAAATAAACCAACTTTTGACTACGTTTTATTGTGTGCTAAGATATGCGGAGCCGGTCATTATAACATGCAGACCAAAGTTACTGTTGTATCTCAACAGGAATATGAAGTGTGGCTCTCAAATCAGCAGTTATATTATAACGATGATGTAAAAAGAGAATTACAACAGGCTGAACAGAAGAAAGCAGCGGAATCAAAAACAATGGCATTAAATAATTAATAAAAGAGCAACGGGAGAATATGTCAAGTACAGTTCAACATACATTAGAGCATACAGGCCACCACGGACATGATGATGCTCATTTACATCATAACGAATCTTTCCTGACTAAATATATTTTTAGCCAGGATCATAAAATGATTGCCAAGCAGTTCCTGATAACCGGTATTATTATGGCCGTTATCGCGATGCTTTTATCTGTTTTATTCCGCCTTCAGTTAGGCTGGCCTGATAAAACATTCCCGCTTTTGGAAACTTTTCTGGGAAGATTTGCTGAGGGAGGTCGCATTAAAGAGGACTTTTATCTTGCAATGGTTACCATTCACGGTACGATGATGGTATTCTTTGTATTGACAGCAGGTTTGAGCGGTACATTCAGTAACCTTTTAATTCCATTGCAACTCGGAGCCAGGGATATGGCATCTCCGTTTATAAACATGCTTTCTTATTGGTTCTTTTTAGTAGCCTGTATCATCATGATGGGATCTTTCTTTGTTGAGAGTGGCCCGGCAAGTGCAGGTTGGACAGTTTATCCTCCACTATCATCATTACCAAAAGCTATTCCCGGATCAGGTACTGGTATGACCTTGTGGTTGATCAGTATGGTATTGTTTGTTGCCTCTTCCTTAATGGGAGCGCTGAACTACATTTCTACCGTGCTGAATATGCGTACCAAGGGAATGGATATGTGGAAGATGCCGCTTACTATCTGGGCTTTCTTTTTAACAGCGATTGTAGGGGTTCTTTCATTCCCGGTGCTGGTTGCAGCGGTTGTGTTATTGATATTTGACAGAAGTTTCGGAACAAGTTTTTATTTATCTGATATAGTTATTCAGGGTCAGGTTTTACCTAATCAGGGTGGAAGTCCGATCCTTTGGCAGCATCTTTTCTGGTTCCTGGGTCACCCGGAAGTTTATATCGTATTAATGCCGGCATTGGGCATTACTTCAGAAGTTATTGCTACAAATTCACGGAAGCCGATTTTTGGATACCATGCAATGGTTTACTCTTTAATCGGGATCACGGTATTATCCTTTATTGTATGGGGACACCACATGTTTGTTACAGGGATGAATCCATTCCTTGGCGGAGTGTTCATGATCACGACTTTGATTATTGCAGTACCTTCAGCAGTTAAGACATTCAATTATCTGGCTACGCTATGGCGCGGTAATATTCGTTTTACTCCTGCCATGCTTTTTGCCATTGGTCTTGTGTCATTCTTTATTTCCGGCGGATTAACCGGTATTTTTTTAGGTAATGCAGCATTAGATATTAATCTTCATGATACTTACTTTGTAGTTGCCCACTTCCACCTGGTTATGGGGTCTGCAGCAATATTTGGTATGCTTTGCGGTGTTTACCACTGGTTCCCTAAAATGTTCGGTAGGATGATGGATGACAAACTGGGATATCTGCATTTTTGGCTGACATTTATAGGCGCCTATCTGGTATTCTTCCCAATGCATTTTATGGGTCTTGATGGTGTGCCGCGTCGTTATTATGCCTTTACCGAGTTCGAATTCATGAAAGAGTGGTTAACCGTAAATAAATTTATTTCGTGGGCTGCTATCTTATCGGCTTTAGCTCAGGTTGCATTCCTGTATAATTTCTTTCATTCTATATTTTATGGAAAGAAAGCAACACAAAACCCATGGAAATCAAATACACTTGAGTGGACTACTCCTGTTGAGCGTATTCATGGTAACTGGCCTGGCGAAATTCCAAGTGTTTACCGCTGGCCATATGATTATAGCAAGCCAGGTCATCATGACGATTTTATCCCGCAAACTACTCCGTTCTCCCAGACAATGAGTTCTAATCTTCCGCATGATTTTGAAGGAAATCCGGAGGCAGAAAGAATACAAAGTGAATGGGAAGTTGAGCATGCACATAAGGAAGAGAAAGTTTAGTGACTTTCCCTGATTAAGTTGACGGGAGTACCTGTGTAGCATTGAAGCTGCAGGTACTCCCGTTTTAATATAATGCCATCCGCTTACAGAAAGGGATGTATCCATTCTTTAATAAGGATGACAGAATAATAAACAGACGATTTAGGAAAAGAAAGGGTGGGAAGTTTTATATCAGATTTTAAAAAGCTTATTAAACTAAGGCTTACATCTTTAGTTGTTTTTTCGGCTTCGGTTTCCTTTTTAATTGGCAGTAAAGAGCAGGGTGACATTAATTGGGGTAACTGGCTGATATTAACCATTGGCGGGTTTCTCGTAACCGGATGTGCCAATGGGTTTAATGAACTGATTGAAAAGGACCTGGATAAATTAATGTCACGTACAAGTGACAGACCTTTACCTTCCGGCAGAATGACAACCGGACAGGCTCTTGTTTTAAGCCTGATCATGGGAATTGCCGGCACTTTAATCCTGGTCAAGCTAAATTTCCTTACAGGTGTTTTATCAGTATTCTCTATTTTTTTGTATGCATTTTTGTATACTCCAATGAAGAGGAAATCACCAATTGCAGTTTTTGTAGGCGCAATTCCGGGAGCGCTGCCACCTTTAATTGGGTATTTTGCTGCTTTTGATAACCCCCGCATCTCGTGGATTCCGATCATTCTTTTTCTTATTCAGTTTGTGTGGCAGTTTCCCCATTTTTGGGCCATAGCCTGGGTGTTGGATGACGATTATAAGAAGGCTGGTTTCCGTTTACTGCCAACCATGAAACGTGACAGACCCAGCGCGTTGATAAATTTTATATCAACCATTATATTAATTCCGGTAAGTCTGATGCCTACTCTTTATAATTTTGGAGGGTATGCAGTTGCAGGTATATCGTTGGTATGCGGACTTATATTTGCGTGGTTCGCTTTTAATTTATATCAAACCCTTGAAATTAAGGATGCTAAAAAGGTGATGTACGGATCTTTTTTTTATCTTCCTGTCGTTCAGTTAACCCTTTTGTTTGATTTTATTGGTAAGTAATTATGAAACAGGCTATTATAGAACAGGATAAATCAAATTTGAAAGCTAAAAAGTTTTTGATGTGGCTGTTCATCATTTCATCATTTATGCTTTTCGCTGCTTTAACCAGTGGATATATAGTTTATACAGCAGGCAGCCCGGAAAGAGGCTTGAAAGCATTGCTTCCGGATGTGTTTATTTACAGCAGTGTCGTAATAGTGTTAAGCAGTATTACAATGCACATGGCCTACCAATCAGCTAAGCAATTAAAATTCAGTAAACAAAAACTCTATTTGTTAATTACTATTATACTTGGCGTGGTGTTTTTTGCTCTGCAAATAGTTGCCTGGAGGATGCTAATACAGCAGGGCATTTACTTCGTGAACTTTAATGCATCGCAATCATTTGTGTATGTATTTACAGGCGCACACCTTGTGCATATATTTGCAGGCATAGTTATGTTAATCAAAGCGTTAAGCGGTGTTATGAATAATATTCCACAAACGCGCAATCTTTTCAGATTGGAAGTGACATCCATTTTCTGGCATTTTGTTGATATACTATGGATATATCTATATGTTTTCTTACTTTTGAACCAATAATAAAATAACTTACCGATACCTTAAATGAGCACGACTGTATCACAACTTGATGAAATAAAAGATGACGCTTGGAGTGGTGGAAAATCTCCTTTTGCCGTTGAATATGGCAAGATAATGATGTGGTTTTTTCTGATTTCAGATGCCTTTACTTTCTCAGCATTTTTAATCTATTACGGAGCCCAACGTTTTAGCAAATTAACCTGGCCTGATCCGGATGTGGTTTTTCAATCCATTCCCGGAGTAGCAGACCATGGCTGGCCTCTGGTTTTTGTAGGTATAATGACATTTATACTTATTATGAGTTCGGTTACTATGGTGCTTGCTGTTGAAGCAGGGCATCGCAGGGCTAAAAAGGAAGTAGTTGTATGGATGATCTGGACAATTATTGGAGGACTGACCTTCCTGGGATGTCAGGCTTTAGAATGGTCTCACCTGCATCATGAAGGATATTGGTGGGGAAGCATCCCGGCAGAGTATACCGGAGTTGATGTGGTTGGAGCTACCCAGTTTGCAAACTTGTTTTTTACTATAACAGGATTTCATGGTTTCCATGTGTTCAGTGGTGTAATCATAAATATTATTATTTTATTTATGACCATGGCTAACGTATTTGAGAAACGGAAAAACTATCTGATGGTTGAAAAAGTGGGTTTATACTGGCACTTTGTAGATCTGGTATGGGTTTTTGTATTTACATTCTTTTATCTGGTTTAATTTAAAATATTATATGTCTGCAGAGCACTTTACGCACGAACATGAACATGCCGGTGAGCATGAGGGGATGACTAAGAAGAAAATATGGCAAGTCTTCTTTTACCTGCTTGCAATTACCGCTGTAGAATTTTTCATCGCTTTATATTTGATTCCAAAAGATATATTAAGCCATGGTATCGGAAATTTTATATATATCGTATTAACACTAGTAAAAGCATTTTATATTGTTGCTTATTTCATGCACTTGAAGTTTGAACGGTTTGCATTTAAAACCAGTGTGGTGGTTGTATTTGTTCTTATCATTTACTTTATAGTATTAATGCTTACAGAAGGTTCTTATCTGAACATTCATATGAATTAATGGTAAGAAAGAATTCTTCTTTAAAAAAGATATTAATCCTGGTATGCATGTTAGCTGTACCAGGATTTTTATATTATTTGCTTACCGAAAAAGGAAAAAACCGGTATAAACCACTTTCTATTTTTGGTTCAAAACAGGTAGCCTCAACATTCCATACCAAACGGGGTAAACAAATACCTGATACTCTTTACCATACGATCCGTGATTTTTCCTTAACGGATCAGGCTGGTCAAACTGTCAATTTTCCAGCTTCACCAAAGAAAATTACTGTTGTTAATTTCTTCTATTCCTCTTGTCCGAGCTTTTGCACGAAAATGAATAAAGAAATGCAGCGTGTAGAAGAAACATTTAAAAAGAACGATTTTGTAAAGTTCATGTCGATCACGGTAGATCCGGAGGCGGATACCGCTGATCAACTTTCAAATTATTCAAAAGCCTTTGGTGCCGTAGCCGGCAAATGGGACTTTCTGACTGGGGATAAGGAACTTATTTATGACCTGGCAAAAAAGGACTTTTTGGTGGATGCACTTCCTGATCCCGGAATGCCTGGTAATATTATTCATTCCCCCATGCTGATCCTGGTTGATCCACATAAACGAATCCGGGGTTTTTATGATTCGGGAAGCCGGGAGCGTGTAGATGTTCTGATAGATGAAATTAAAGTTTTAATTGCTGAGGAGTTGCGAAAAGATGAATCTGGACGATAAATTGGTTTTTAGGATCATAGCCGGGGTATCCGTGGTGGTATTTTTGCTGATAGCCATATTGCAAAGTAATGTTTTTACAATCTTTCCCGATAGATCGGTAATCCCCGCATGGGTACTTTTTTTACCCAGGCTTAACGCCATGATAAACGGAACATGTACTATTCTGCTGCTTATTTCTTTGTATTTTATAAAACAAAAAAACATCCGGGTACATAAAATTTTAAATATCACCACGTTTCTGTTGTCATCACTGTTCCTGATATCATATGTGATCTTTCATGCAACCGGAATAAAAACTACCTATGGCGGTGAAGGAAACATAAGAATTTTCTATTATTTTATACTGATCACGCATATTATTCTAGCAGCACTTGTTCTTCCGCTGGTGCTGTTAAGTTTTCATCACGGATTAAAGATGCAGGTTGAAAGACATCGCAAACTGGTGCGATGGAGCTATCCCATCTGGTTATATGTTACTATAACGGGTGTAATAGTATACATAATGATTTCACCGTATTATACTTTCTAAAACATCATTATCCTTATATTTGCACTATGAAAGCAGTGCGATTGTGGATATTCTTTTTAATGCTTGCATCTTGCAGCCTGATTACTTCAAATTCCAGCGCCCAATGTTCCATGTGTGCATTAAATGCAGAGAATTCAGTAAAGCACGGTAATACCCAGGGAAACGGACTGAACGACGGGATTTTATATCTTTTAGCTGCTCCATATTTAGCAATAGGAGTTGTTGGCTTTATTTGGTATAAAAAGTACCGCCGGAAAAATGTGGCTCTTGATATCAAAGACGAGAAGATTAATCTTAATTAATTACCGCTCTGAATTAGAGCACTTCATAAAACCATGCATAAGGTCTCCAAAGTTGGTGCATTCATTCATGCTAAATGTCCAAAATGCCGTAAAGGAGATATTTTTACAGGAAGTATGTATGGTTTTGGTTTTCAGCATACAAATGAATTTTGTCCTCATTGCGGGGTAAGGTTTGAGGTTGAGCCGGGTTATTTTTATGCGGCAATGTATGTTAGTTACGCCATGAATGTGGCAGAAATGATTGGTCTCGGTCTGCTTACGTCTATTATTACCGGTGGTTCTGAATCAGCGGGACTATATATAATTGTTTTACTCCTGGGAGTATTGCTGTTCGCACCATTTAATTACAGATATTCACGCGTGATCCTGCTTCATTGGATGTCTCCGAAGTTAAAGTACGACTCGCATTACGAAACAGAATGATAAAGGATTCAACATTTGAATTTTTACAGGCGGTTGCTGCAAATAACAACCGCGAATGGTTTCAGCTTAATAAGGCCAGGTATGAGGATGCAAGGGCAAATGCGATTGATTTTACCCGGGAAGTGATAAAAGGATTATCAGCTTTTGATCCCCTGATTAAATCAGATATGGACCCTGCGTCATGTGTGCTTCGAATTTACCGTGACATCAGGTTTAGTAAGGATAAAACACCATATAAAACTAATATTGGCATTGGCATTTCGCCGAATGGCAGGAATTCGAAAGGCCCCGGATATTATATCCACCTGCACCCTGAAAATAGTTTTATAACTGGGGGATGCTGGATGCCCGAAGCCGGATTGTTGAAAGCAATAAGGCAGGAAATTGACTATAACAGCTCTGAATTTAATTCCTTAATTAAAGATCCGGACTTTATAAAATACTTCAATGATCTGGACAGGGAAGATCTGCTCAAAACCACTCCAAAAGGTTATGATGCCGATCATCCATTTATTAAATACCTGAAATTGAAAAGCTTTACAGCTTCGCACGATGTAAACAGAAATATCTTTACCAGTAAAGACTCTATTACCCACACATTAGAGGTATTGAAAGCATTATTGCCTTTTATCGACTTTCTTAGAAATGCAGTGTCATAAATTTTTTATAATTGTAACATGAATAGATTTTTACCGGTAGTATGTTTTGCTTTTTTGATCACTTCACTAAGTTCATGTATTGTTCTTTCTACAAAGAAATATAAAGCGCTATTAAGTCAAAAAGATTCATTGTCGACAGGATGGGATGATGCAAAAGTGCGAATAGAAAGTCTTGAAGAGGAAATTGCCCGCCTTAAATCTGATACCAGCCGTATAAATGCACGTGTAAAAGGCCTTCAGGATAAGGTGGAGGATCTGGATGTAAATTACGCTTCATTAAGGGCTAACAGCTCATCAGAAATAAAAAAGCTGATGGATGATCTTAAAAAGCGTGAAGCAAGATTAAAAGAAGTAGAAGATATATTAAGAAAACGCGATGAAGCTACCAATGCATTAAAGGAAAAACTACAGAAAGCACTTTTAGGATTTCAACAAAGCGGCCTATCCGTTGATATCCGGAACGGAAAAGTTTATGTTTCATTAACCGATAAACTCTTGTTTAATACCGGATCAATTGTTATTGATGATAAAGGTAAATCAGCATTACAAGGTCTTGCCACAGTATTGAAAACACAGCCTGAAATTAATATATCGGTTGAAGGTCATACAGATAATCAGCGTGTTGGCAACCTGGGTCAGATTAAAGATAACTGGGATCTGAGTGTATTAAGAGCAACTTCTGTTGTTCGTTATCTCACTGAAGTTGAAAAAATCGAGAATGCCAGAATTACTGCTACAGGTAAAGGCCAGTATCAGCCTATAGAAGTTTCTAATACGCCGGAAGCGAGAAGCCGTAACAGAAGAATTGAAATAGTACTTTCTCCTAAACTGGATGAGTTATACCAGCTTATAAAATAAATATCTTACATTCACAGAGTGTCAGCTCATATATCATGCAAACAGAAAATCCTGTTTGCATTTTTTTTCCTGAAATAGAATTGGAATTTTTCAATACACTCTTACTTTTCGGTTAAGCATTCTCATAAAAAAGACCGTATAAACCTGGTTAAATGTAGTTTCAGAGAATATCAGTTCCGTGAAAATATTTTGATTAAAACATAGAAAGCAATTTTTCTGTTCTTCTCATGCTAAAGCCAGTGTATGCTGAGCCGAAGTAAACGGTTAAATAGCACTAAATGAAATCAAAGACTACTTTTTGGCAACGGATTGGAATGCACGACTGGTTCTTAAACAGTGAGAACACAGTTTCGAAAGTTAAACCCAAAATCCTTACGCCTGATGATGTATATAAATATATAATTGAAAAGTTTAAAGAATCCATTGGTCAGTTATCCTTTGCCGACCGTGTGGTTTTTTATCACGAGTTTATTATTTGCTTCAACGCCGAGGATTATCGTCAGTTTATGGATAATAAAAAAGGGATCTTCGGATTAATTGTGCATGAGTCGGTTAAACGATTTTACCAGTTGCTGAAAGAATATCGTGAGCTTGGAAAAACTGTAGAACCTTCAAGCAGCAAATGGGTTTTCCGGTTTGTTTCACATCCTGATTATGCCCCCGGTGATAAAGGATTTATTGGCAAGTTATTGCCCGGAACAAGTCAGAAAGAAGAAAACCTGCGAGTTACTTTTATTCCCCGGCAAACGGGAATTGCACAAACTTTTGATATAAATCAGGATATCCTTAAAGGTTTTACATTTTACAGCGAAGGATATTATGAAGTGCCATATGTAGAAGAATTGGAATATGATGAAAAAAAAGTAAGCAATGTAGTACAGCCAGGCTTCGCCCGGTTTGAAACTATCCTACCTGAAAAAGAATTTGCCGGTCGTAAGGTAGAGTATTTTATGAAGGATGAAGAGATTATTGTTTCAGGGAAAGATGAAACCAGGGAATCATCAAACATCTTTCGCATACCCTCAGATTGGGTAAATACACCACACTTACGGATCCGCTATAACAAGTCGGATAATAAATTTTACCTGACTTCTTTTGGTGAAAAAACAATTTTGAATGAAAAAGAAGTAAAGCGCTCCGATATTAATTTGCCGGAATGGATAGAATTGCCGGTTAATTCCAGGATTCTTCTGAATGGCATAATTGGTATTAATATTTTTAAATCGTAATAAGACCATGTCATATTTACTGTCGCTTGCTTTACTGGCTATCTGCATCTTATTACTTATAGCACACTTTATGGATATAAAAAATACGCATAAAAGGAATGACTGAAAACTATTTTGGAATTACCGATACCGGAAAGGTACGTGGCAATAATGAAGATGCTTTTATTGCCGGTAAGGTAATGAATAACAGGTTTACTCTGGCCTGTGTTATTGATGGGGTTGGAGGGTATTCCGGAGGCGAGGTTGCAGCGGATATTGCAAGGAAATCCATTCTTGACTATTTCAGTACTCCTTCCGGAGAAATTATTTCCATGATGAAAGATTCATTCATCCTGGCTAATGATAAGATCTATGAAGAAAAGCAGCAGGTAAAGGAGCATGATAGTATGGCCTGTGTACTTACACTTGCCATCATTGATCTGGAAAATAATCAGTTTTATTATGCACATGTAGGCGATACCCGGCTATACCTGTTAAGGGACAAATCATTAGTAAAATTATCTAAAGACCATTCATTTGTTGGGTTTCTGGAAGATACAGGAAGGCTTTCTGAAGATGCAGCTATGCGCCATCCAAAACGCAACGAGATAAATAAAGCACTTGGGTTTGGTATGCAACCTAAAAATACCGACGATTATATAGAAACCGGTCAATCACCGTTTCTTCCAGGCGACATGCTTCTTTTATGCAGTGATGGTCTGACTGATATGGTCAATAAAAGTGATATCACATCTATTTTGGTCAGCGACAGCTCTTTGGAAGATAAAGGAAAGCAACTGATAGATGCTGCTAATAAGGGTGGTGGCAAGGATAATATTACGGTTGTACTTGTACATAATGATAAGCCCCCTGTACAACAGGAAGCAACAAAGCCTTCAGGAGTAAAAAAAAAAGAAATCCTAAATGATCAATCCACCCCACCTGCTTTGATAGAAAATAGAGAAAAATCAGTCGTGCTTCCGGATAAAAAGAAAAAAAGAAAATGGCTGATCCCATTCTTGGCTCTGGGGGCTATATTGATAATTGCATCATTATTATGGTGGAAAAACCGCGAACCCACAAAGAATGAAGAAGAAACGATGGTAATGCAAATGCGGGAAACCCGGAATGGGCAGGAAATAAAACTGCAGGCAATCATTAATACTCTGATTGGTGATACGCTATTCCTTTCTGATTCTGTATTTACACAACCACTCATAATTAGTGATACAATAACCATCAGCAGGGACTCATTATATATTAAATCAAGCGGAAATATGGTTTTAAAAAGAGATTCTGCCTATACCGGCCCGGCAATTTTGCTTTCCGAAAACTGTAAACATATTGTAATTGATAGCCTTCTTTTTGAAGATTTTAAGGTTGGAATATTAGTATTCAATAATGCCCTCCAATTAAAGAATGTTCGGTTTAATAACTGTTCAACAGCAGTGCAGACCATGTTTACATTCCCTGCTAACCGTTATGTAACTGGCAGTATTATGGATATTTCATTTAAAACAGATTCTATACCTAATAAAATTAATGAATAATATGATCGTGGACTCACCCCGGATTAAGGCCAGGAAAGGTGAGCGGATATTTTTAGTAATGATCACGATTGTTTTAGGACTACTGTTTCTAAGACTTTTTTATGTTTTACAGCGTGATTTTGAAGATGTTAACCAACGGCTTCGTGCAGGTACAATGATCAACCTGAATGATTCAAATCCGGGTAAGCGCATAAGAACATTATTGGAAAAAGGTTACTATTTTGAAGATCAAAAAGACATTGACCTTATTGAGGCGGTTGTTACAGATCGACTTAACCCTGAAGATAATGATTTTGACAATATCGGTGAGCTGAATAAGCAAAAATACAATGTTATTGCAGACGATGCTTTTATGCAGGGAGGAAGCTCATTCAAAAACCGGGTAGCTACCTCGCGGTCTGTTCTGGGGTATACGGGAGATGACTCCACACGATTTTCGCAGGAAAGAAGAAGCCCGCCTACTTTGCCCGCAACGGTAAATGCAAATATGGGTAAGTATTCTATTTCAGGAAAGATTATTAACAAAGAAAAGGATCCCGTTTCGGGTGTTTTGGTAAAACTTGAAATGATTTTGCCTCAGGATAGCGTTTACAGTGATCAGGTACAGGAAGTAGCCAGGGAGATCATTGAAAAAGGTGCCGGTCTGAAGAAATCATTCGTGCTGGATTCAACCGGTAAGCGACAACTACAATCTTTAACCGCATATACCCGAACAAATAGTGACGGGAAGTATTCATTTTTAAACCTTCCGGATGATAAAGCCTTTGAAGTGTTGCCTTTACAGCCCGGATATCAGTTTGGCGCTTCAAAAGGGGTGCAGGAGTTGGATAACAATGCAGAGTTTACATTTATGCAATCACCGCATACGATCCGGTTACTATCTGGCAGGGATTTTAATATTTTAAAAAGAGAGCGTTCGATTATTGTTCGAACACCGGCTGAATTTAACCGCTGGTACTGGATTATTGCCGGCAGTTTCATTGCAGGATTCCTACTGGTGCATCTTTTACTTACGTACAGGTTTCCCGAAGCTGACCAGTTAATTATTCCTGTATTAATGCTTCTAACCGGACTATCATTGATTACATTGTTAAGCCTCCAGGATCCACTGAGAGATCGTTTCCTTGCAAAGGATACCCTGTTCTATTTCTTTATGGGACTACTGGGAATCTGTGTCATGATGTTCTTTAATATGCGACGGTTCACAGTTGATTCAGCATTGTACCGGATGTTTTTTTTAAGAGGAAACCGTAAAGCTGCAAATGGCTGGCCATGGGCTATTGTGGCTATCGGTCTTTTAATATTAACCATCATATTCGGAACCGGTCCTGAAGGAAGCGGTGTAAAAGTTAACCTGTTTGGATTTCAGCCAAGTGAGATTGTCAAGTTTTGCATTATTCTTTTTCTGGCAGGTTTTTTTGCCGCCAATGAAAAGTTTATCAGCGAATATTTGAGCTGGCGAAAAAGATGGGCTTTCTTCTCCTTTGCGCTGGTGGCAATAGTTATTTCTATACTTCTTTTCCTTATTCTGGGAGACCTGGGGCCTGCAATGGTAGTTTGTTTCACATTTATTGTTCTTTTTTCATTTTCGCGCGGCGATTTTATGTTCATGATCGGCTCGGTGGTTTTATATGTTCTGGCGGCATGGACAATTAATAGCATATGGCTAGCAACGGCAATAACAGCTGTTGTACTAACTCTTGCAATGGTTTTCCAGCGAAAGCAGATCAGTGAATCCGCAATTATGACCTTGTTGCTTATTGCAGGATTTTTATTGATTGATCAGATACCTTTTTTGAGCAACCTCTTCCCCGGCCCAATGCAACGTTTAGTAGAGCGTAAGGCTATATGGGAAGATGCCTGGAATAATGAAGTATTTGGCGGTGACCATGTAGCAAACGGAATCTGGGCTATGTCAAGCGGCGGTATAACAGGTCAGGGCGTTGGTGAGGGATTTTCAAAAACTATTCCGGAGGCTCATACCGATATGATTTTGCCTGCCATAGGTGAGGAATTTGGATGGACAGGCATTGTATGTATTTTTATCCTGTTCCTGATCTATCTTCACCGGTCCATAATTGTTGGTAGAAAAACCGGAGCTCCGTTTCTGTTTTATTTATGTACAGGTATCGGAGTCAGCACATTTGTGCAATTTTTACTAATTGCCGGAGGTTCTACCGGTGCTTTACCGCTGTCGGGTGTCTCACTGCCATTGGTAAGCTATGGCGGATCTTCGCTTGTAGCTAACTTATTTGCCGCTGGATTCTTATTATCTGCATCTGGTGTTAAAGGTACAGCTATACAGATGACCTATATCACCAAGCAGCAGGATAGAAACCTGGTTCCGGCCCTTGTAGCAGCCTGTATAGGCATCTTTTTGCTTACGGTCAATGTTTCCCGATACCTTTTTAATAATAAAAAATGGGTGGTTCAGCCTTCACTGGTTGCCGATAGAAGTGGTTTAAGGATGTTTAGTTATAACCCCCGGATTGCCATTTTAATGAACAGGCTTCAGGCTGGATCTATTTATGACCGTGATGGCCGTATACTGGCAACAAGTAAACCGGAACTGATTAAGAAACAGCAAAGAATCTTAAATGTAGCCGGAGTTCAGAATTATAATCTGGATTCAGCTATGCATAAACGCTCAGAGCGTTACTATCCTTTTGCTGAACAGATGTTTTTCTGGACAGGTGACGCAAACACAGGTGTGTTCAGAGGGGGTACAAATGGTTATTTTGCTGAATATGAACATGCTGCAGAACTTCGCGGTTTTCAAACTCCGGTAGTTAATTATAATGTAATAGCACATCGCTTCCGTGAAGATCGTTTCCTGCCACGGGGTGTAAAGGAAATGAATATTACCAAAAGAGATTATTCCGCTCTGGCACCGTTGTTATTGGCTGGTATAAACAGTAAGGAAGTTGAAGAATTCAAAAAAAGAAACCGCGACATAAAACTTACTATGGATGCTCAGTTACAAACCAGCATCCAGAAGTCGATGGCCATGGATGACTCTCTGAAAGATAACCGGGTTTCTGTAGTAATTATGGAGAGTTCTACCGGAGATGTGCTCAGTTCAGCTTCCTATCCATTGCCGCCAATTAAAAATTGGGAGCAGTTGACAATGAGTACTCAGGAACAAAATAAACTATCGCAGTGGGTAACAACAGTTGATCTTGGATTTACTTATGCTACACAGCCCGGATCTACTGCCAAAGTAGCAACCTCCCTTGCAGCATTAAATAAGATGGGCTTGACTGCAGTAAGTAAAAAGTATACGGTCAGCTCATTTGAACGCATCCGAACAAAAGGCATTGAACCGGATGAAACCGGCGTAATAAATCTTGAACGGGCATTGGTAAAATCTAATAACGTTTATTTTATCAAACTGGCCAATGAAGAAAAACTGGAGGAAGAGATGGTTAACGTGTATTTAAAAACAGGAATGTTTTTACGTGGCGTAGGGGGGTATTATTTTGAAAAGCAGAACAGTAATGATCAGCAGGAAAATAAGTGGCGTGAGTTATGGCGTAAAACCGAATTTGTCACAAAGCCTGCGTATGATCCGAACAGAATACGCCGTACCCGGGCAAAAGGTATCTCTGGAATGGCGTGGGGGCAGGGCGAATTGATTGCTACCCCTGCAGCTGTTGCAAGGCTTGCAGCCGGTGTAGCCAATAGAGGCTTGTTAATACCTAACCGGTATGTGTTGCAGGTTAGCAATACAGCATTTCCTGTGAAAACCGGGATACCCTTGGTAAATGATCCGAAGTATGCAGAGATATTAACGGATTTTATGATCAAGCAGAGCGCGCCGAAAGTAGCAACTCTGGGAATATCGGTAGCGGGAAAAACCGGTACACCGGAACGCATCTGGAAAAAAGAGCGGATCAATGACGGATGGTATGTTTTCTTTGCTCCTAAAGCAACAGGTCAAGGGCATATTGTGGTTTGTATCAGGGTCGAATCAACCAAGGGGTCTAGTGATGCAGTTAAAGTGGCCGGACAGCATGTGGTGCCATTCTTGTTGCAAAAGCGATATATAAAAGGTTTTGTGAACATAGTCCCTCAACAGCAGAATTTGCCGACAGTACGTGATACTTTGCAAAACACTGCACCCATAAATACTGTTCCGGATAGTAATAACAATATTGAGCAAGAAGTTAATTAATTGAAAATATGTTTGATCTATTTAAAAGTGATGAAGAAAATCGCCCGCAGGATGTAAAAGCGTTACGCGATGCCCTTCTCCGTTCTATAAAAGATGAGCTGCAAAAGGTGGAAGGCGGTGAAGGCAGACATATCAAGGGTCTTTATTTGTTTATCGCGTGCCCTGATGATGAGAAACATATTTATGAATCTGCCGTTTATATTGAAGAGCCGGACCTGTTTAAGAGTGAGGTGCAAAAGATTGCAGATGATTATGCAATTGATTTGCCGGAAGGATGGACAATGGAATCATCCTTTACAGATACCCTTCCTCCGGAGGCAAAAAAGATTTCAGACCTGGGTGCAGCATTGTTTATAAAAACATTAAGGCATAGCATTGAAAAATCAGCCACAGCATATATCAGGGTATTAAGTGGCGAGGCTGAGAAAGAAGAGTACGTGATTACATCAGCCAGCGGAAGGATAAATATAGGAAGAGAGAAAAAAGCACAGGACGATGAGGGGTTTTTCAGATTGAATACCATTGCATTTCCAGGTGATAGTTCTAATGAATGCAATAAATATATCAGCCGGCAGCACGCACATATTGAATGGAATAATGATACGGGCAATTTTGTGCTTTTTGCCGATGAGGGGGGTATTCCGCCCCGCAATAAAATTAAAGTAAGATCAGCTATTGATGAAAACCCGGTAAAATTAAACTCTATGCAAATCGGACATGTGTTACGGGAAGCCGACCAGATAATTCTTGGAGAATCTGCTGTTATTGAGTTTAGTTATATACCAATTGAGGCATAAAATGGGCAAAGTATTTACAATAACAGAAGGTTTAGAGAATATGGGCGCTATGCGAACCGGTGGGCAGGGTTCTGTTTACAAAGGGAAGCGTATTGGGGAGATAATAACTGCTGTAAAGCTATTACCCACACCCATACATACAGAGAGTAACGATGATAAAAATTTCAGAGATTTTCAAAATGAGGTAGAGAAATTAAAAAAGGTAAATGAGGAACCCAACCCCAATGTGGTTAAGATTTTAAACTCAGGGATTACCGAAAGTGGAAGTTTTCCATTTATTGAAATGGAGTATATCGAAGGGCCAGATATGGAAGAACTCCTGAAGCCACCTCATGATCCTGTTTTTACAATTAATGATGTTATTAAAGTTGCGCATCAGTTATCCAATGCATTGGCGCATTGTCATAAAGTAAATGTAAAGCATGGTGATATAAAAAGTAACAACGTCAAGTTTAATGTGAATACAGGTAATTACATTTTGCTTGATTTCGGGTTGGCTGTAATGTCTGATGAACAACGCCGTACCAGCTTAAGACATGCAGGCGCTATAGAGTTTATGGCTCCGGAACAGAATGAGGGTGTCATGCTCTTTCAGACTGATATCTACAGCTTTGGCGTGATTTTATATGAATTACTTGCCGGCCGTGTACCATTTCCATTATCAGATAATGGCGAAACAGCCCGAAATAATGTAATGGTCTCTCATATGGAGAGTCCTGTGCCTGATGTAATGGCTCTGCGCAGAGAAAATCTACCTAAAAATTGGTCCGATGAAAAAAGGGAACGTGAAATGCAGGTTCCACAGTGGCTTCTCGCTATCATAGCTAAATGCCTCGAGAAAGATCCTAAAAACAGGTATGTGAATGGTGTAGAACTGCATGAAGCTATTTTGCTGAGTAGTACCACCATGATTGGAAATGATGACAGTACAGGCAGTGCAGGTGTGCTTCAAAGCGAAAATGAGCGGATGCAGATGCTGGCATTGCAATATCAAGAGGCAGCTGCAGAAAAAGAACGCCAACTGGCATCACTCAAAGGAATTTTATCTCAAAAGGAAGCAGAGCTGGCTGCTCTTAAAGGTACAACGCGTGTTCCGACGTCTGAAAATGGATCGCGGGTTAAACTTTCTAAACCTGCATTTTTTGCTCTGCTATTTATTTTGGCCTGTCTTGCAGCCTTTTCCGGCTATTCATTACTGTCTAAAAATACGAGTGATACCACTATCCTGTCATCAGGATCAGATACTTCACAGGCTTCTACAGACACGAATGATGTGAATAAAACTTCAAATGTCATATCCGAAACAGAAAATAAAGAAGATACCAGTTCCATTATTGATACATCCAACCGGGCTGAAAATGTTGATGGCGTTCCACAAGATCAAACTAACGAAGGCGAAGAGATAAATAGTAATGAACCAACGCAGGCAGAACAGAACGATACCATTGCTGATACTCCGCCCGAAGCTGCTCAACCACCGGTTACCAGGGCTAAGAAATACACTCTCGCCGTCTCAAAAGCATATTTTTATGATCAGCCGGAAGGAAGTTCACGCAGGAATACGTTTCTGGTATTTTCAAATAATGCAGAGTTAACGGCACTCGAAGATAGAAACGGCTTCATTTATGTTGTATTTTTTAATACGCAGGGTGAAATAACAAAGGGCTGGCTTCGGAAAAGGGATCTCAGGAGGATTAATTGAGAAAAGCTAAAGTCATTAGCGCGTATTCTGTATCTTCTTAACTAAAATATATTAATGAACTGGATAGACCTGATACTTATCGTTGTAATCCTTTTTTCTGTTTATTCAGGATGGAGAAAGGGTTTTATAAACGGAATGTTACAGCTTATCTCATGGGTTCTGACACTCATATTCAGTTTCTTGCTGTACAAGTACCTGGCAGATTTCCTGCAAAACAATATTAAATCATTGGGGATCTGGGCAACGCCACTAGCATTCCTTGCTATGGTTTTTATATTCAGAATGGTTTTTGATATTTTATTTACGCTGCTTACGCGAAATATATCATTGAATGTACATTTTAGCAGGGCTAACAAAGTATTAGGAATTATTCCAGGTGCACTCGCAGGGTTTATTTATGCAGCGCTGTTTGCTACCATATTTATGCTTTTACCCTGGGTTAACAGATTTTTTGAAAGTAGCCGTGAAAGTATTGTGGCTACATTCTTAACCCGACAGGTTGATCGTCTGGAAACCAAATTGTCTCCGGTGCTTGATAAATCTGTAAGACAAACGCTTAATAAGCTTACAGTTGAGCCGGGATCTTCGAAAACGATAGAATTAGACTTTACCGTTTCAGATCCTGCAATCAGAAGCGACCTGGAGCGGGAAATGCTGGTACTTTTAAACAGAGAGCGAATAAAGGCAGGCTTAAAACCTTTTAAAGCAGACCCTGATCTGGTACCTGTTGCAAGGGCACATTCACTGGATATGTTTCAAAGAGGCTATTTTTCACATATTACTCCCGAAGGAAAAGCACCTTCAGACCGGATAAGAGCTGCCAAAGTACCTTTTATAACTGCTGGTGAAAATCTGGCACTTGCACAAACGCTGGGGATAGCTCATAACGGACTGATGAATTCGCCGGGACATCGCGCAAACATTCTGCACCCCGCATTCAGGCGCGTAGGCATTGGTATTCTGGACGGAGGACCTTACGGAATAATGGTAACCCAGAATTTTCGAAACTGATTACGAAAGAACTTCTTCAAGAACCTGGTGAGATTTTATTTGTCCGAAATCTTCAATATGCATCTGGTAATAATTGATGATCTTATTTAGTAATACGCGTCTTTCTGCTGCCGGAATATGAATACTATCTAAATCTTCAAAGTTGGCGCTTAACAGTGTTGCCCAAAAGCGGGTAAAAGGAGGCAATAAAATCGCCTGATGCGATGGAGAATGGGTGACAAACATTCCGTTCTTCAGATCAAAATAATCTGCAGTGTTCTCTAATGTTCTGTCGGGGTAAAATCCAAGAAATTTGGTTAACCGAAGTAAAAAGTAAAGGTGGAAATTGGCAAGGCCATGCTCCATACGATCCAGTAGTTCTATACTTTTAAATAAAAATTCAAACAGAATTTCATCCGCTGTTTGCTGGCGGATAGCTTTATACAAAACTTCATTCAAAAAGATAGCTATTGAGCTTTTCCTTACATCATATGGGATGCTTTGTAAAACAGGCAGTTGCCGCAGATCTGAAACCCTTTGTAAGCTTCCTGAAGGTTTATGATAAACAATCATATCCAACAGGTGTAATGGTTGCAGCATATTGCTTTTAATCTTAGATTTAGCCTTTTTTACTCCATTTATGAGGTATGATTGAATGCCAAATTTTTCTGTAAAGACCTGAACAATAACACTTGTTTCAGAGTAGTCGGTAGTCTTAAATACGATCCCTCTGGTTTTATGCAGCATGATTAAATAATTTTGGGGATAAAAATGAACAGGCTGACAATAACGGCGAAAAGCGCAGTAATTAAAACAGCAGCAGCAGAAATATCTTTAATAATCCCGGCCTTTGGATCATATCCGGGAGACACCAGGTCAACCAGAATTTCAATCGCTGTGTTTAAAAGCTCAACTATCAGCACAAATAGAATAGCCGAGCAAATCCATAACCATTCTGTTTGACTAAGATTAAAGTATAAACCCAGGGCAATTGCTATAATTGCTGCAAATACATGGAATTTGAAGTTAATCTGCGTTGCGAAAGCATAGGTTAATCCATTCCATGCATAAGTAAATCCTTTTAAAAATTTCTTCATTTAATTATTTATCCAATACAAACAAGTCTGATTATTATGCTATTTTTATATATTCAGTACAACGAAAAGTAAGGTCTGTTCAGGGCATTAAATTTGTTGGCTTGAAGAGACCTGCCATGAAAAAATTTTTACCGGTTAGTTTGGAACGATTTGTAAAAGTCTCCTCAAATATCACTCAAATTAAGAAAATTTGTAGCTTTGCCGCGCGAACATTTTTTACACCTCGTTAGGCTATGTGGGAGAAACTTTCAAAATTCATTTTATCTAATCGTTTCCCCATCCTGATAATTTTCTTTTTAGTAACCGTTTTTATGGCTTTTAAAGCCAGTCAGGTTCGCCTGTCATTTAGCGGAAGTAAAGTATTGCCGGTTACCGACTCTGCATTTATTAAATATAACGCTTTTAAGGAAAAATTTGGGGAAGATGGCAGTATTATGGTTTTAGGTGTTCAATCGCCGGATCTGCTGCATAAAAAAGAAGTGTATAATTCATGGGGCGTACTTACTGATGAGATTCAAAAATTAAAGGGAGTACAGCAGGTTCTGTCTGTAAGTAAGCTTTTTCAGTTAAAAAAAGATACCGTTAATAAAAAATTTATAATTGAGCCACTGGTTAAAGGCCAGGTGCAATCTGTCAGTGAGATGGATAGTGTGAGGCAAAAAATATATAATGTTCGCTTTTTTGATGGTCTTATATTTAATAAAAAAACCCACGCATCCCTTCTGGCCATCACATTTGATAAAAAAGTATTAAACTCCAAGGAGCGCATCCCCATTATTAATTCGATTGTCGAAAAGGCTGAAGAGTTTAGTAAGAAAAGTAATTTAACTGTTCATTATTCAGGCCTGCCATTTATCCGTACGGCAGTAAGTGAGCTGGTTTCCAGGGAGTTTGTTCTTTTTCTGGGTCTCTCTATACTGGTAGCTGCTATTATTTTACTCATTTTCTTCAGGTCCTTTTACCAGGTTATTTTTCCGGTACTTCTTGTTATCATAGGAGTGATCTGGAGTCTTGGTTTCCTGGTTCTATTTAATTATGAGATCACCATGCTTACAGGTTTAATCCCTCCGCTCATGGTGATCATAGGCATTCCGAACAGCATACTTTTATTGAATAAATATCAGAACGAGCTTCGTAAAGGTGCTTCTAAAGCGGATGCCCTAAGTATTACGGTTCAACGTATGGCCGAAACTACCATGATTGCAAACATAACAGCAGCCATAGGATTCGGAGTTTTATATTTTACAGGCAGTGAGTTATTAATGCAGTTCGGCAGCATAGCTGCAATTAGTGTAATGGCTACCTGGCTCATTTGTTTATTCCTCATTCCGGTTATATTCAGCCTGCTTCCAACACCCCACGAAAGGAAGAATGTAGAAAGCCGCTTTTTAACTAAGGGTCTTGCCTGGACCGACAACCTGGTACATACCCGAAGGAGCCTTATTTATATTGCAACAGCTTTGGTATGCGTTGTGGCTGGAATTGGGATTTTAAGAGTTAATATAAACGGTTATGTAGTTGACGATCTTCCGCAAAATTCACCAGTTTATAGTGATTTAAAATTTTTTGAGCGGAATTTTGAAGGTGTTTTACCACTTGAGGTAAGCATAGACACCCGGCGGCCAAACGGAATAATGAGCTTATCTACCATCAAGAAGATGGATAAACTTGAAAGGCTTATTGAATCTTATCCTGAATTCTCCGGACCTGTATCATTAAACAACGCATTAAAATTTGCTTCCCAGGCATTTTATAATTCAGATCCTCAGTTTTATCGCCTCCCAAACGAGATGGAAAAGAATTTCATTTTGAGTTATGTTGGTAATTCAGGTGGAAATGAAGGGATGATTAAGAATTTTCTTGACAAGAATCGTCAGGAAGCAAGAATAAGCTTTCAAATGGCAGATGTCGGTTCAAAAAGAATGGATGTATTGCTTGAAGAGTTAAAACCCCGTATCGATTCTATATTTAATCCCGATCGTTTTAATGTAGAGCTGACTGGTTCAAGCATCATTTTTATAAAAGGAACAGACTATCTTCTAAGACATCTGGTAGAAAGCACCATCCTGGCAATTGTACTAATTTCACTACTGCGTTTAGGACAATTCAAAGATATCCGGATCATGTTTATCTCCCTGCTTCCCAATATTGTTCCGTTACTTATAACTGCGGGGATTATGGGTTTTTTCGGAATTGCACTAAAACCTTCTACCATTCTGATCTTCAGTATTGCATTCGGACTGGCGTCAGATCAAACCATTTATTTTTTAACCAGATATCAGCAGGAACTTAAATTAACGAATTACAGTGTGGGCAGGGTAATTTCAGATACGATAAAAGAAACAGGAGTAAGTATGACTTATATCGCTCTGATTTTATTCTTTGGATTTGGGATATTTACCGCTTCTACATTTGGCGGAACCGTGGCCCTGGGGATTCTTTTATCAATAACTTTATTGGTTGCGCTTATATTTAATCTTACCCTGCTCCCCGCTTTGATGCTTTCCTATGATAAAAGGAAAAACAGAAAAAGAATTCCGGCAGAACAGGTTAAGAAAAATCTGGAGCAGCTGGATTAAACTCTGGCCATCCCTGCAGGTTTATGTATGCGATGACCTTTACTTTGTTTTTCTTTATCCTGTTCAGCTATTTCCTGCTCTGCAGCACGCTCTTCTAATATAGATTGAGCTTCAACTTTTCTGATCAGGCTATACAGAACAGTTAAAAAACCGATTCCAAATATGATAACTCCGGCAATCATTGCCCAGCCGTACAGATACTCGGTGTCGTTTTTCAGGTAATAGCCCAGAGCACCAAGACCTATCCCGAACACAATCATCAGGAAACCACGGCTCATAAATTTATTTCGCATTTTCATATGTAGTATCTAACTAAAAGTATGCCAATGTTAAATTTCATTATAATGTGTTACCCAAATAGTTGTGTCTCATTTTTGGCAGCCTGATGCATTCGGTTTTACTTAGAAGTTATTCTGCAAATTCTTACCTTTGCAAACTTTAAACCTGGGGAGTGACGCATTGATGTATAAAGAATACAAACAATTAGATCTGCCGGCTATAGGCAAAGAAATATTAGAGTTCTGGAAATCGAATCAGATATTCGAAAAAAGTATTTCCAATCGCCCGGATTCGAAACCATATACATTTTATGAGGGACCACCTTCTGCTAATGGTATGCCCGGCATCCACCATGTGATGGCACGTGCAATAAAAGATATATTTTGCCGCTATAAAACTCTTAAAGGATATCAGGTAAAGCGCAAGGGCGGATGGGATACTCATGGTTTGCCTATTGAACTGGCTGTTGAAAAAACCCTGGGTATCACCAAGGAAGATATAGGGAAAAAGATATCGGTTGAAGATTATAATTCCGCTTGTCGACGGGAAGTGATGAAATACACGGATGTATGGAATGACCTTACCGAAAAAATGGGCTATTGGGTTGATCTTGAAGAACCTTATATTACCTACGAAAATAAATACATTGAAACCCTTTGGTGGATATTGAAGGAATTCTATAATAAAGGGTTGCTTTACAAAGGATATACTGTACAGCCTTACTCTCCTGCAGCTGGTACTGGTCTGAGTTCTCATGAGCTTAACCAACCAGGTACTTACCGCATGGTAAAGGATACCTCAATAGTAGCTGAGTTTAAGGTTAACCGCGATCAGGTACATCCTGCCATCCATTTACTGTTTGATGACGAAATTGAAGACGTCTCCATACTGGCCTGGACAACCACTCCATGGACCTTACCTTCAAATTGTGCCCTTGCTGTTGGGGAAAAGATCCAGTATGTAAAAATTAAAACTTTTAATCAATATACTTTTGCTCCTGTCAGCGTGATATTGGCAAAAGATCTGGTATCCAAATATTTTAAAGCTGAAGCTGAAAATGCATCATTTCAGGATTATAACGGCGGGGATAAGCTGATTCCGTGGGAGCGTTCAGCAGAGTTTAGAGGCGCTGATCTGGTAGGTTTGAGATACCACCAGCTGATGCCTTATGTAACAAATGAAGATCTTGAAAAGAATGCTTTTCGTGTAATTCCTGGCGATTTTGTAACTATTGAAGATGGAACCGGGGTTGTACACACGGCTTCTGTGTTTGGAGCGGATGACTTCAGGGTAGCGCGTGAAAATGGTGTACCTTCTGTGATGATCAGGGATGAACGCGGAAACGAACTGCCGCTGGTAAATAAACAGGGTAAATTTGTTGATGAAGTTTCTGATTTTGCCGGCCGCTATGTTAAAGAAGAATATTATAGTGACGAGGAGCGAAAAGATCCTGATTTTAAACCTACTGATGTTTTAATTGCCATAAAACTGAAGGAAGATAATAAAGCGTTCGACGTTAAAAAATACGAGCACAGTTATCCGCATTGCTGGAGAACAGACCGTCCGGTTCTGTATTATCCTCTGGATAGCTGGTTTATTAAAACTACAGCCGTAAAAGACCGTTTGGTTGAGCTCAATAAAACCATTAACTGGAAACCGGAGTCAACCGGCACAGGACGGTTTGGAAACTGGCTGGAAAATTTAGTAGACTGGAATTTATCACGATCAAGGTATTGGGGTACTCCTTTGCCAATCTGGAGAACAGAGGACGGAGATGAGGAGATTTGTATCGGATCAATCCAGGAACTAAAAGACAAATTGTTGGAAGCCGCAGAAAGCGGATATCTGACAGATGAAGAATTTGATAAAACCCAGGCATTGCTTCAGGAATTATCAACAGGTGTGTTTGACCTTCACAGGCCATATGTTGACGATGTGATCCTGATCTCATCAAATGGTAAGAAAATGTTGCGTGAGCCTGATCTGATTGATGTATGGTTTGACTCAGGCGCTATGCCTTATGCTCAATGGCATTATCCATTTGAAAATCAGTTGGAATTTAAAAACGCTTTTCCTGCAGATTTTATAGCTGAAGGTGTAGATCAAACACGTGGCTGGTTCTTTACGCTTCACGCCATATCGGTAATGCTTAATGATAACATTGCCTTTAAAAATGTGGTATCAAACGGGCTTGTACTTGATAAGAACGGAAATAAAATGTCTAAACGACTGGGTAATGCCGTAGATCCGTTCGAGACTATTGAAAAGTTCAGCGCAGATGCCACGCGCTGGTATATGATAAGTAATGCATCCCCGTGGGAAAATCTAAAATTTAATATTGACGGAATTGACGAAGTTAGGCGTAAGTTTTTTGGTACACTTTATAACACTTACGCGTTTTTTACTCTTTATGCCAATATTGATGGGTTTAGTTACAAAGAAGCTGATCTCGACAAAGAAGCCCGCCCTGAAATAGATAGCTGGATCATATCACTGCTGAATACATTATCAAAAGAGGTGGATGATTATTATGCTGATTTTGAACCAACAAAAGCTACACGTGCCATACAAAATTTTGTTGATGAGCACCTAAGTAACTGGTATGTTCGCTTGTGCCGGCGCCGTTTCTGGAAAGGGGAGTATTCAGAAGATAAAATATCGGCGTATCAAACACTTTATACTTGCTTAACTACGGTTGCAAAATTAATGTCACCTGTGGCTCCGTTTTTCAGTGAACGTTTGTTTAATGACCTGAATGTTGTAACGGGTAAAGAAAGTGTTGAATCAGTTCACCTATCCAATTTTCCGTTTTATCAGGAAGTACTTGTGGATAAAGAACTGGAAGAACGTATGGCCCTGGCACAGGATATCTCGTCAATGGTGCTGTCGCTGCGTAAAAAAGTTGGTATAAATGTTCGTCAGCCATTAAGCAAAATATTATTGCCTGTTCTTGACGATCGTTTCAGAGAGAAGGTTGAAAAAGTAAGAGATCTCATACTTTCAGAAACAAATATTAAGGATATTGAATATATAAATGATACTTCCGGTATCATTACTAAGAAAGTTAAACCTAACTTTAAGGCGCTTGGCCCAAAAGCCGGCAAAAACATGAAATTGGTTGCTGATGCAATTACAGCATTGAGCCAGGAAGAGATTATGAGCCTTGAGCAGCATGGTCAGGTTACATTGACCATTCAAAGTGGCGGTCTCAATACTCAATACTCAATACTCAGTACAGAAGTTGAAATTATAGCAGAAGATGTTCCAGGATGGCAGGTTGCTAATTTAGGAAAACTAACCGTAGCTTTAGATGTTACGATAACTGCCGGGTTAAAAGAAGAGGGTATTTCAAGGGAGCTGGTAAACCGGATCCAAAACCTGAGAAAAGAACTGGGTTTTGAGGTTACTGATAAGATTAATGTTCGGCTGACAAACGATCCTTACATCGCTGAAGCAGTAAAAAATAATTTGACGTATATTTGCGCCGAAATACTTGCCGAGTCATTAGATCTTGATAACGAGCTTAATAAAGGCGAGAAAACAGAAATTGATGATATTGAATTAATGATATTGATTACAAAAGTGTGAATATGGAGAACAACGAGAAAACAAGGTATTCTGATGCCGAATTACAAGAGTTTAAAGAGCTCATTTTAGATAAAATGCGTACAGCAAAGGAAGAACTTGCTGCTTTAACTCAATCTTTAAGCAGTCCAAACTCTAATGGTACTGACGATACTGCCGGAACGTACAAAACACTTGAAGATGGATCTGCCACACTTGAAAAAGAACAGATAAATCAGTTAGCTGCCCGCCAGAAAAAGTTCATTGAAAACCTGGAAGCAGCCTTGGTTCGTATAGAAACCAAAACATATGGAATATGCCGTGAAACGGGTAAACTTATTCAAAAAGAGCGATTACGTGCAGTTCCTCATACTACTTTAAGTATGGAAGCTAAAATGAAGCAGAATTAATGAAAGGATATTCCAAACCCTTCTTTACTATACTATTAATTCTTCTTGCTGATCAGATTCTAAAGTTCTGGATAAAATTGAATATGACCCTGGGTCAGGAATATAAAATCCTGGGGGATTATTTTTTAATCCATTTTACTGAGAACAATGGGATGGCCTTCGGACTTGAATTCGGTGGCGAAGCAGGCAAGCTTGCTCTTTCATTATTTCGGATCATTGCCGTTTGTGCTATTGGTTATGTAGTGGTATATCTTATAAAAAAGAAATATCATCGGGGATTGATATTCAATGTTTCATTGATCTTTGCCGGAGCGTTGGGTAATATCATAGATTCAACATTTTATGGTATGATATTCAGTGATAGTACCTATTACGAAAAAGCAGTGCTATTCCCCCCTGGAGGCGGATATGCGTCTGTTTTTCATGGAAAAGTAGTAGATATGTTCTATTTTCCTATCCTCCAGGGAACTTTCCCTCAATGGTCTCCAATTTGGGGTGGTGAAGAATTTGTTTTTTTCAGGCCGGTATTTAATATTGCAGATTCAGCAATATCGATCGGTGTTGTGCTGATACTTATTTTCCAGAAAAGATATTTCAAAGACGAAAAGGAATATGTCAGAAGCCCTCATAGCGAGGTGGTTGAAGAATAAGATGTTTAAGACATGAATAAAAAAGCGATTCCCAAAAAGGATCGCTTTTTTATTGGGTGCATTTCGCTTAAAAACAAACCCGCCATAATCAGGTTGTGATGTAGCATAGGTCCGATTTTTTTCGTATTGATTAATATGGAATTTTTCATCAATGATCATCCATAGAATATATTCACTAATTAAAATATTATGAAACGAATTTTTTTAGCAGTTTTAACAATAGTTCTGGCGTTTCCTGTGATGGCACAGACACTTGATACCCGGAAAAAAATTGAAGTGATCGGGTCGGCAGAAGCTGAAGTAACTCCTGATATTATATTTGTTGGGATTTCTTTACGGGAGTATCTCCGAGATAATAATTCAAAAAAGAAAGTCGAAATTGAAGAATTGGAACGGCAACTTCAAACTGCCGTGTTGAACGCGGGCATTCCAAAGGAGAATTTCACCATTAACAATATTTCCAGCTATAACTGGACCTGGGAGAAAAAAAAGAATCCCGATTTTTTAGCCAGTAAACAGTATAGGATAAAGATTTCTGACCTGAATAAGTACAATCAGATCATCTCCGCCGTAGATCCTAAAGGTATACAGTACAGTAATGTAGAAGGATATGATTATTCTAAACTTGAATCACTAAAAAGGGAACTTAAAATTAAGGCGCTTCAGGCAGCAAAAGAAAAGGCAACCTATTTGGCAGAAGCCATAAGTGAACGCGTGGGTGGAGCTCTTGAGATTCAGGAAATCAATAATGAGTACTATCCGCAGCCTATGTACCAGCGTAATGTGATGATGAAAGGGGATATGACCATGGCCGAAGCAGCTCCAATGCCCGATATCGACTTTAAGAAAATTAAATTGAACTACCAGATGCGGGTTATTTTTGAGCTAAAATAATTTACCATCTGATTTAGATCGAATAATAAGGAGGCACTTCAAACGTCTCCTTTTTTATTTTGTATATGTAGTATAACATATTTGATTATGCACAGAAATGACGAGTTGCAGGGCCGCCTTAAGTGGGTGGAAGAAATTTCCCGTTTAATGGATAATAAGTTCCGGCTTCCCGGCACCAACTTCAGGTTTGGACTTGACCCGATATTGAACTTTGTACCCGGCTTGGGAGCAGTGTCTGGTTTTGCAATATCTGGTGGCCTATTATTAACTATGGCTAAATATGGTGCAAGCGGAAGGGTACTGGTACTTATGATCATTAATATTGTGCTGGATGCTCTGATCGGGTCAATACCTGTGCTGGGTTGGATATTCGATTTCGCATATAAAGCCAACACACGTAATATAAAGCTATTAAAAGAGCATTATAGCGAAGGTAAACATCAAGGTAGCGGAAAGGGTCTCATATTTTATATCATCATGATACTGATAGTTCTTTCAGTACTCATAATTTATCTGGTCTGGCAATTAATAGAATGGGTTGCGAGGATGTTTTAAGGGGCCATGTCTTTAAACCGGTAGATAAATGTTAAGTTGTTTTGTAACTTTAAGTATTATGATCTGTTACTTCGTTAACACTCTAATCTGGTCCCGATGAAAAATAATTCAGTATTTCCATCTTATGTAAAAAAGATTTTATGTCTTTTAACACTGGTACAGCTGGCCCCGGGTGTTAGTTCTCAAACAGTTCCATCAGCATTACAAATAAAAACTGCCGTATTGGCTGCACCTGCAGATAAGCGTGAAGGCTCAACGGTATATGGATATAATTCAACAGGGGAGTTAGTTTTGCTCCGTAAAGGAAGTAATGAACTGATATGCCTGGCTGATGACCCTAAACAAAAGGGTTTTAGTGTGGCATGTTATCATAAAGACCTGGAACCTTTTATGAAACGTGGTCGTGAATTGAAAATGCTTGGAAAATCGTCGAATGAAATTTCGGATACACGTGAAGCAGAAGTAAAAAAGGGGAAATTAGTAATGCCAAAACAGCCATCATCATTGTATGTATATTCTGCTTCTGAAGACGATTTTAATAAGATTACCGGAGAAGTAAAGAATGGCTACCTTCGCTATGTTATTTACATTCCTTATGCTACATCAGAAACCACAGGTCTACCTTTAAAGCCAGATTTTCCTGGAATGCCGTGGATTATGGACCCCGGAACATATAAAGCCCATATTATGATTTCCCCGGCGCGAACTCCCTGAAGAGTGATGCTTCTTTAATATGTAATTAACTGATAATTAGCATTCTATATTAAAATAGAAATATGGTTCAGTTATGCTCATATTGTTTTTTTATGTGGATTTCATGACAACTTCATGACTCTTTTGCTGTATACCTGCAAAATAAAACCAACTTTGAGCCCGTTAAAGGTGTGTATATTTTAATAAGGTATTCATTAAATTTTAACTAAAGAAAAGGGATTATGAAGAATTTGAAGGCACTCGTTAGAAATGATGTTAGAACGCAAAAGTACTTTTATTACTTAATTATAGTATCATTAGTATATATGGTAATTTATTTGTCATATACTATGAAACAAAATTATGCTGTCAACCAAACCACTACACAAACTAATGTAGTAATGAACAGTGAAACTATCGAGAGTGACTTTTCAGAGGAAGCTTTAATATCATTCATGAAGAAATTAAAGATCAAATATCCGGAAACTGTTTTGGCTCAGGCAAAACTCGAAACAGGTAATTTTACATCGGCAATCTTCAAAGAAAATCATAACCTTTTTGGAATGAAAGTAGCTGAAAAAAGGCCAACCTCAGCTATAGGGATTAATCGTGGACATGCGCAATATAGAAATTGGAAAGATTCTGTAATTGATTATGCATTATTGCAGAGTTATATTATTGCTAAACTTCCTAAGTTAAGCAGCAAAGAATATCGTACTTATATTCAAAAATTTTATTCTGAAACTGCTGACTATTTGGTACGTATGGACAGAACTATGGATAAAGGGTATGTTCCATATAAATTATGAATTTAAATCTATAAAAAGATAAATATTGAAAGTGCCGGTTATTTCAGCCGGCACTTTTTTTATGCATATAGATTCCTGAACTAAAACAAACTTACCCGATGTTGTATTCCTAGTGTTATACGTGTGGTCGTTTAATCTATGAAAAAATATATAATTGCAGCTTTGTTACTGCATATGGCAATATATTCAGCATCTGCTCAGGATGCTGATGCAATTCTGGGAATATGGCACAGCCCCCATGGGCATACAGATATTCAAATAATAAAGAAAGATAACTTATATTCAGGAGTAACTACCTCATTAAAAGAGAACCATCCTGGTCATCTTTCATCCGGGCCCGATACAGGCGTAGTAATTCTAAAAGATTTTAAGCATAGACGGAGAGGAATATATAATGGAGGCAAGGTGCTTGATTCAAAATCCGGGAGGAGTTACAATGGTCAGATGAAACTGATTAATAATGACAGATTAGATATTCGGATTTTTTTTGGTATTATTCAATTTGGCAGAACTGAAACATGGACCCGTGTGAAAGAATGAGGAACGTACTTATTAAGTGATACATTCCTGTTACTTTTAACAATGACTTATGCTGAAATGCAACATGTTCCTGCCATCTTTTTAATTGTAACCGGTGCAGGTGTAAGTGTTGTTACCCATAAACTAACTTTTTTTGGTGCACTGGCCGGAGTAGTAATCGCTTTCAGCATATATTTTTTTGCTGGTTATACGGGGTTGATCATGTTGGCATCTTTTTTTATAACAGGAACATTTGCAACATCCTGGCGAAAAAAGGATAAGCAAAACCGCTTAAATAAATCAGGATATCAGAGTAAGCGGAGTATGAATCAGGTATTAGCCAATGCGGCAGTACCGTCACTAATTGCTTGTTTTATTTACATCGATCCCGCAAATGCCAATCTCTATCAGCTGGTAATAGCCGGAAGTCTGGCGTCAGCTACCGCCGACACATTGTCTTCAGAATTAGGGATGATTTACGGTCGTCGGTTTTACAACGTTCTTTCCTTGAAAACAGAAGCGAAAGGTCTTGATGGGGTAATCAGCCTGGAAGGCACATTAATTGGTTGCGCAGGTGCCACACTTATAGCATTCATTTATTCATTGGGATATGGATTCAATCACGGTTTTTGGATGGTTATTTTTGCCGGAACTGCTGGAAACTTAACCGATTCTATCCTGGGAGCGGCTTTGGAAAGGAAAAACTTAATGACGAATGACATGGTTAATTTCCTAAGTACTGTTTCAGCAGCTGTAACTACCTGGTTTCTGTCCTACTTAACTATCTGATTATTAGGTCGTAATTATTGACATATTTTAAGTTTGTGTAAAAACGCTAACACAATACCCTAAAATTTGTTATAAACTATAATGATAAAGCGATGCGGTTTTATTATATTCATAATGGTTTTAGCAGGGTGAATAAGCCGCCGTTATTAAAGATCTATGGGCAGGTGGAAATATGTTATATTGTTCTTATTAATTTGTGTTGGGTCAATGGTATTTGCCCAGCCAAATACAGAAAATAAAACCACTGTAAGCAGTTTCCTTTTACGTCAAAAAGGAATATTTAACAAAGTAGCAAAGCAGTTATTGTCTGATACATCTGAAAATAATGTACTGCTTCGTAATGATGAACTTTTCCAGAAGTACAGTGGCAAAATTATACGCGACATAACTATTCAAACCATTGATTTTGGTGTTTCTATCACAGATACCTCCAAATATCTGAAAAGCAAGTTAATTACCATCTCTAATAAAATTCATCAGCAAACCCGGGATAAGGTTATCAGAAACAACTTATTCTTTTCAGAGAACCAAAAACTATCGCCATATCGCATGGCCGATAATGAAAAACACTTGCGTGACCTGTCTTTTCTTCAGGATGCGAAGATTATTATTGAGCCGATTACAGGGTCGGTTGATTCGGTAGATGTTATTATCCTCACAAAAGATATACTATCACTGGGTGGAAGCCTTAATATACACAGTAACGAAAGTTTGGGTATAACGTTAAAAGAGGATAATTTTTTTGGATCCGGAGATCATTTGCAGGTACAAACATTTTACGATTTGAACCGCGATCAAAAAATGGGTTATGGATTCGCATATATAAAAAGAAATATCAGAGGAAGCTTTATTGATTTATCTGTGGGGCATATCAATTTTGATAAAACATTCAGCAGTGAAGAGAAGGAGGAGCGGGTAACTTATTTAAAATTTGAAAAGCCACTTGTTAACAGGTATATGCAATGGAATTATGGGTTGGAAGCATCAATCCATAGAACACAGAACTTGTATAACATTGATTCTGTGTACCGTAATAATTTCATGTATAAATATCATGTTTTTGATGCGTATGCTGCATGGAACATGGATGCCGATAAAAAGGACAGATATAACGCTTCGGACCGTTTGCGCCGGCTGATAGGGTTTCGTTTTTTAGAACAGAATTTCTATGAGCGGCCAACATATTACACCTCGAAATTTTTTAACCGGTATGCTGATATTACAGCAGTGCTTGGAGATGTTTCTTTATTTAAGCAAAATTTTTATAAAACACATTTCGTATATGGTTTTGGCAGGAATGAGGACGTTCCTGAAGGAGGCGGGGCTTCATTAACCACGGGATATACCAAGATCAATAATCGCGAACGTTTATATGCAGGTATTAATTTTCAACGCTATTATTTTACAACGCACGACAATTATTTCAACTATACGCTGAGATCTGGCGCATACCTGTATAAAAACAAGTTGGAAGACATTAACATGCTGGCAAGCCTTGATTATTTTAGCCGTTTAAGACTACTTAATAACGGGTGGAAGCATCGTATATTTCTGGGAATAAGTGCTTCAAGGCAGATAAAAAGTGTGTTCAATGATCCGCTTGTACTTGAAAGCGTTTATGGTTTACCTGATTATAAAAATAATAATGTTGGAGGCAGGTCAAGAATTACAGCAAAAGGCGAAGCCGTTTTCTTTAGTCCCCTTTCTTTACTTTTCTTCAAATTTGCGCCTTTTGTTTTTGCAAATGCATCCGTGCTCAATATAAAATCGCCATATGAAAACAACCATAGGGTATATTCTGCCTTAGGTGGGGGTATGCGCATAAGAAATGAAAGCCTGGTTTTTAAAACCATTGAACTAAAGGGAATGTATTTCCCGAGGAAAAACTTTTATAATGAAAGCTGGCGTTTTGAGATTGGCACAAATATCCGGTTTAAGTATAACCACGAGTTTATCAAACGACCTGAATTTGTTAGTGTAAATTAGTGATATAAATTAAACAGTTTCCCTGTAGCATTTTCACAAGCGCCGTCGTATTGATATTAAAGCGCATTATTTCGTTAACAGCTGAGTCTTGAACCGCTATTTCCGAATTTATTAATTGAATAATATCTGTGATATGAAGAAAATATTCATTGTTTTTTACAGGGCTGCAACGGGCTTTACCTCTGTTAGATCAACTATTACTTCCAGGATAAGAAGTAAAAGGTTTATTGATGCATATAATTACTCCGGCTCAGAGACCTTGTTTTTATAATGTGCTAAGTTTCATATAGCTCTGGAGAGTTATAACCCTTCTTCCTTCCGGTATGCTCCTGGGTACTCCCTGTTAATATGCTAAATAAAAGAGCTACCACTGCACTTCCCATCATTATAGCGGTCATTGGAACAGCGCTGTGGTCATTCAGCAAGCTAAGCGATATGGATGCTAATGTTCCCATTCCCATTTGTAATGCTCCCATCAGGGAAGATGCGCTTCCGGCATTTTTAGAGAATGGCATCATTGCAAGAGCAGAGGTGTTGGGTAAAATGAATCCCACACAAGCCAGGAATATAAAGATCAGAAATATGGTTCCGCCAAGTCCTAACCAGCTGTTAATAGTTCCTGTTAAAAGAATGATGCCTGTAATGCTTTGACAAATTAATGCCACAGTGATCAGGTGTTTGCTTTGGTATTTTTTTAGCATTATACTATTTATTTGGCTTGCACCAATTAAGCCAACAGATAAAAAGGCGAAAATCCAGCCATATTCCTTTCCATTTACATGAAATACTTCCATGAATACTTGAGGAGAGCCTGAAACATAAGTAAGTAATCCTCCTAAAGAAATAGACCCTATAAATGCATTAGTATAAAATAACCTGGTTTTTAGTACAGTAAAGAATTCTCCTAAAATGGGTCCGGGTCTTAACGAAAGCGACAAGTCCGGTTGCTGACCTTCCGGTAGTCCGAAAATAACGGCAATCAGTATTCCGGCGGATAAAAATGCCAGAG
>DASWTL010000222.1:0-7841 GCA_036402155.1 Sphingobacteriaceae bacterium
CTATGCTCAGGGCATTGATAAACTTTACGAATCAGAACGTATCAAAAAAGAACTACTGGATTTTGAACACGACTTGTGGTCTTATTAATCATTGTAAAATAACAAAAAAGCTTCGGTATCCCCGGAGCTTTTTTGTTGGCAACCACTTTGCCCGGTGTATTTTACCGGTCAATTCTTTTTTAGAAACTATGCTTAAGTATGGATTGGTTTTGCCAAATTTATAATGAAATTAAATTTCATGTAGCAGATGTCATATACAAGAAAAGAATTCCTTCAAACCTCTGCCATTCTGATGGCCTCAGTGGTGACCGGTTCGTCATTTATATTAAAAAAGAATAAGCCGCTCCTGGCGTTTTCTACTATTGGTTGTCCCGACTGGACTTTCAAACAAATTGTAGATTTTGCCGGCCAGCATGGTTTTTCAGGTATAGAAATGCGTGGACTGCACCGAGAACTTGATCTAACCAGGTGTGAAGAATTCAGCAGTACGCAGAATATAAATACTACGCTTTCGCTGATGAAAGAAAAAGGGTTGAAATTTACTGACCTGGGATCTTCAGCAAAAATGCATTTTCCTGAAGGTGCAGAAAGAGAGAAAAACCTTTCCGAGGCACGAGCCTATATTGATCTGGCACAGAAACTAAAGTGTCCGTATGTAAGAGTGTTCCCTAATGAATTTCCCAAAGGGCAGGACCGCAATAAAACAATGAAAATGGTCTCCAAATCATTGTTAATCCTGGGCGACTATGCCAGGAAACGAAATGTTTCTGTCATAATGGAAACCCACGGTGATTTTTCAAAGTCTGAAGATATTGAAAAAGTGATGAAGGCTGCAGCCCATCCCAATGTAGGTTTGGTTTGGGATATTTCAAACATGTGGACAGTGACAAAAGAACCACATGCAGAGGTTTACAAAAGATTAAAAAAATATATCCGCCATACACACATTAAAGATGCAAAACTGAAGGGAGACAAATTAGAATATGTATTCTTAGGTAAAGGCGATGTACCCATCTTTGAGGCGATAGATATTCTATCAAACGACGGTTATAAAGGGTATTATAGTTTTGAGTGGGAGAAATTATGGCATAAAGAACTTGCAGAACCTGAAATAGCTATTGCTGATTATGCCAGAGCGATGAAGCAGCATTTTAAGGTATAACGCTAAAGACTTACGAAGTTTTGGAAACTTCGTAAGTCTTTTTTAATTATTATAAAGGTCAAAAAAAATATGTTGAAAGAAGACGGGAGTTACTACCATCTTTATAATCGAGGCCATAACAAAGAGAAGATTTTTTTTGAAGAAGAAAACTATATCTATTTTTTAAACAGGTTTAAAAAACACGTATTGCCACATATCGATGTATTTGCCTATTGTCTAATGCCTAACCACTTTCACTTCTTTATCAGAATTAATAATGCATCTGCTTTTGAAAAGGGCATAAAAAATTTCTTTATCTCTTATGCTAAATCGATTAATAAAAAATATGACCGGGTAGGCAGTCTATTTCAAGGAAGATACAAAAGCATTGAAATAACTTCTGATAGTTATTATACAAGGATCATTACTTATATCCATCAAAATCCTTTCGTGGCAGGATTGGTAAATAGCATGGACGAATATAAGTATTCGTCGTATCCGGCATATTTATCTGAACTTCCATCCACAGTAAAACGCACTGAAGTTATAAATTGGTTCGGCAGCGTTCAGGATTTTATTAACTGCCACAAGATATTGACCGCGCCGGAAGACATATCCTTTTTATAGAGACTTACGAAGTTTTTGGAAACTTCGTAAGTCTCTAGAGTTAAGAAACTTCTCACTTTTAACCTCCAGTCCCTTTTTCCTGAAAATAACTTTGCAAGGTCATCACCTGCTTCTTGTTTAAAACGGCAGCCAACTCCTGCTCAGAGGCTTCTTTTATCCTTTTTACAGACTTAAAATGCCGCAGCAGCTTTTCTGAAGAGGTTTTGCCTATGCCTGCGATATTTGACAACTCTGTAACCAATGTTCCTTTGTTCCGTTTTTTGCGATGAAAGGTGATTCCGAAACGGTGAGCCTCATCCCGAAGGTACTGGATGATCTTCAGGCTTTCAGATTTTTTATCCAGGTATAACGGATATTGGTCACCCGGATAAAATATTTCCTCGAGTCGTTTTGCAATTCCAATAACAGTTACCTGCTTTTCAATACCCAATAAAGTCAGACTCTTAACAGCAGATGACAGTTGTCCCTTTCCGCCATCAATAATAATTAGCTGAGGCAAACTTCCACCCTCTTCTTCCAGCATTCTTTTATACCGGCGGTAAACAGCCTCTTCCATGGTGGCAAAATCATTCGGCCCTTCAACAGTCTTTACATTGAAGTGGCGATAATCTTTTTTCGACGGCTTTGCATCTTTAAAAACCACAATTGCTGACACAGGATATTTCCCTTGAAAGTTTGAGTTATCGAAACACTCGATATGGCGAGGCAGCTGGTTTAGGCGCAGATCTTTCATCATCTGGGTAAGGACCCGCTCCGTTTTAATTTCAGGATTTAGTTTTTCATATTGTTCCAGGCGCTCTCGTTTGAAAAAGTAGACATTCTTTTGAGAAAGATCCAGCAATTTCTTCTTTTCGCCCATTTTGGGAACAGTAAACCGGATTCGAGGATCATCCAGTTCCAGTTCAAACGGAACAATGATTTCCTTAGACTGGCTACTAAACCTGGTTCGGAACTCGGATATTGCAATTGTCAGGATCTCTTCATCTGTTTCATCCAGTCGTTTCTTGATTTCAATGGTTTGTGTTTGGATCACCGTACCATTCATTACTTTTAGAAAATTCACAAAAGCAAGTTTCTCATCTGCAGCAATGCTGAATACATCCACATTCGTTATCGAGGAATTTACTATGGTTGATTTACTCTGGTAACGATCCAGAAGATCAAACTTCCGTTTCAAACGATGTGCAAGTTCAAAATTAAGCGATTGTGAAGCAGTGTCGAGTTCAGATTTCAGATTACGGATCACCCCGCTGATCTTACCATTAAGAATATCCTTAATATCCCGGATATTCCTGTTATAATCTTCCTCCGATTGGTAAGCCTGACATGGACCTTTACAATTCCCGATCTGGTACTCCAGGCACACTCTGAACTTCCCGGCCATGATATTTTGCTCCGTAAGCGGCAGATTACATGTTCGCAGTGGATATATTTCTTTAATAAGCTCCAGTATGGTATGCATCATACTGACCGAAGCATATGGCCCAAAATAAGTTGATCCATCTTTGATGATCTTCCGGGTCCAGTAAATACGTGGGAATCGCTCATTCTTTATAAGTATCCAGGGATAGGTTTTATCATCCTTGAGAAGAATGTTATACCGGGGCTGATGCTTCTTTATCAGGCTGTTTTCAAGCAGCCATGCATCTATTTCAGTATCAACGATGGTAAACGTAATGTTATTGATCTTACTTACCAGAACCCGGGTTTTCGCGTTTATCCGGTACGTATCGCCATTAAAATAACTAGAAACCCTGCTCTTAAGATTCTTGGCTTTTCCTATATAGATAAGTTCACCGGCAGCATCCCAAAACTGGTACACACCAGGGCGGGGAGGAATTTTCTTTAAGGCCTGCCTGTGATCAAACTTTTCCATAGAAACAAATAGTCAACTAGTTTGGCTAAACTAAGTTAAAAGCCAAGCTCTTCTTCCTGGGGTGTTGTTTGGGGCGCCTGCTCCTGATTGTATGCCTCGCAGTCTAATGTAACCGTAGAGCCTCCTTTTGGTGGCTCAAAGTCACCTTTTGAATATTTTAATTTAGGATCCGCATACACTTTCTTCATATACAAGGCAAAAACCGGAAGAGCGGAGTTTGTTCCCCCTCCCAGATAGGTAGTCCTGAAATGTATGGAACGATCTTCACAACCTGTCCATACACCTGTTACCAACTGTGGAGTTACGCCGATAAACCACCCGTCAGAATTATTTTGAGTTGTACCTGTTTTACCACCGATAGGATTTCTTAACCCATATTTCCAGCTTATCCTTGAAGCTGTTCCGTTTTGAACGGATGCCTTTAGCATATTTGTCATCGTATATGCTGTTTGCGGATTCAAAGCAACAACAACGTTCTGTCTTCCTTCATAAATAACTGCCCCGTTCCGGTCTTCAATTCGCATCAGGTATTGCGGCTGGGTCCATAACCCATGATTCACAAATGCACCATATGCTCCCACCATATCATATAATGAAGCGTCATAAGTACCCAGGCAAATTGAGTGATATGCAGGCACCTCGCTGGTGATTCCCATTTTCTTAGTTAAGGTAGCTACGGCGGTCGGACCAACTTTCTCCATAACTCGAGCAGTTGCCCAGTTCTGTGAATGTGCCAGTGCGGTTTTCAAAGTAATATATCCCTGAAGCGGCTTATCTCCTCCTCCCGGAGTCCATCCTTCAATAGTTATAGGCTCATTAGGTAGCATAAAACAAGGCGAATAGCCATTATCAATAGCTACAGCATAAGTGAACGGCTTTGCTGTGGACCCTACCTGCCGGGTTCCCATCTTAACCTGGTCATATTTAAAATATTCAAAATTATTGCCTCCAACCCATGCCCGCACATATCCTGCCTGAGGGCCACTGGCTTCCATAGACATCAGCGCGTTACGAAGCATCATTTTATAATACTTTACAGAATCTATAGGCTTCATCAGCGTATCAATATCACCACGCCAGCTAAAAATGGTCATTTCGGCAGGTGTGTTGAAGTTTTTATTGATTTCTTCCTGTGATTTGCCTTCAGCCACAAGTTGCTGATAACGGCCTGATCGCTTTATTCCCTGTTCAAGAACTTCTTTGGTAACTTTGGTATTAAATGGGTTTAAGCCGCGCCACTGGGTGTTAAACTGGTTTTGAAGATCCTTCAAATATTCTTTTTGAGCTTCTTCGGCATGATGCTGCATCCTTGAATTGATGGTTGTATATATCTTCAAACCGTCCCTGTCAAGGTCATATGGTGTACCATCGGCTTTTTCAATAGAACGCTCCTGGAATATCTTTTGAATATCTCTTTTTAAAACAGCTCTGAAATATGCAGCCGAACCTTCATTATGGTCAGTAGGATTAAAGGCCAAATTAAGTTTTTTTGATTTATAGGTGTCGAACTCTTCAGAGCTTAAAAAACCCTCCTTATACATGTTCTCCAGCAGTGTATTCCTCCTTGCTATAGCTCTTTCCGGATTCCGGATCGGATTATAAAAAGATGGTCCTTTAAGCATCCCGATTAATAGTGCTGCCTGATCTGGCTTTAATTTATCCGGTGTGGTATTAAAATAAGTACGCGCTGCTGATTTAATACCATAAGTATTGTAGGCGCCAAAATCAACCGTATTGAGATACATTGTAATTATCTCTTCCTTGGTGTACTCACGCTCCAGTTTTACTGCTATAAATAGTTCCTGCAACTTTTGAATGACCCTTTTAATATAATTAGGCGACCGCCCTTCTTTTGAAAATAAGTTAAGAGCTAACTGCTGGGTAATCGTACTTGCGCCTTGTTTTTTACCAACAAGGTTGTAGAACAGAATAGTGAAGCTCCGTTTAAAATCTATGCCCGAATGATTGTAGAACCGCTTATCTTCAGTTGCCACCAAAGCATTTATGACGTTCGGTGAAATCTGGTTATATCGGACATTTGACCGGTTATGTATGTAATAGGTACCCAATACTTCATTATCCTCAGATATTACCTCTGAAGCCAGATTACTTTTGGGATTCTCAAGATCCCTGAAAGTTGGAAGTGGTCCAAACAATCCCAGACCAATACTTAAAAGCAGGATTGCACCAAATGCAATGCCTATCATAATAACCTTCCAAAAATTAATAGTATAACGCCTTATATCGTTCTGTGTAAGCTGATTTGAATTACGTTTAGGATCTGTCATTTAGTAGTTTTTTTGATAAAATTCAATATACTTGTCAATAGTAGCCCGGTCATTGAGTTTATCAAGATTGTCTTTAGTAATTATAAACGTTGAATACTTATCTGCTGGTATTTTCATTATGTCCTTCATTAACGGACTTATATTCTCATAATATGCCATTGCCGTATCCTTGCTCTTAAATTCGCCTACAAATATCAATTGATTTTCTTTATTTATAATGCTTAGCCTGTGCTTTATTGAATTTCCTGAAAAATTTGCTCGGTTAAACTGTCCGATACCGAATCTGGATGAGTTCAGATTTACCCGCGCATCCAATACATTTACAACAAAATAATGTACAGAAGTATCAGAAACCGTAAACATTGATGGCTCTGTAATTGCTAAATCGGGCGTTGCTGGTAACACTGCATTGTTTGTTGCCGGCTGATTTACGGGTTGAGCGACCTTAGCAGGAACCACTGCGGTAATCTGAGCCTGGGGTTCTTCAACAAATCTGGGAGCTGAGGGATCATAATCAAGCAGGACGGTTGATCTTTTATCAAGTTCCGGCCGGTTTTGCACGATATATAAAAGGTGTTGCTCTGCAAGCGGAACAATAAGCTTATCATCAGGGAAATCGGCTATAATAGCCGTGATAGCATCTTCAAATACTTTTAACTTATTGGTATGACCAAGTGCCAGAGCCTCTAAATAGGATATTTGTGATGATAATGCATTTTTACCAAACTGTTCTCGTGCCTGTCGGGCCTGAAGGATCACCTCGGTATATTTCTTATCCAGATAATTCTCATACATGCTTTCATAAAACAGCTTAACAGCCTGCAGTTCATCGTCCATTTGCTGTTTGTAATTTGGATCAAGAATAGTTTTTGAATAGGGAGATTCAGGATAACGGGTAAGAAGCATATTCTTATATTCATCTGCCTTCTCAGCATTTATATTGGTGTACAATCTGTACAAATTATAATAAACTGCTAATCTATTCTCCCCGTCAGGGTAACGGCGCAGCAATTCTTCATACGCTTTTATCGCCTCTGCAGGTTCATTCAGGATATCTTTATAAAAATTCCCAATATCAAAGTACGCTTGTGCAATGCGCAGATTAGAGGCACGCACTTGTTCCTCGGTTAACGGAATATTCTGGATGTCAAAAGTTCCGCCCCCGGTAATACTTGCAGGATTATTGGTAGCTGGTATACCGGTAACAACTTCATCAGGATTCAACGCTGTGGCATTGGAACTATTGGTAACTTCTGCTGAAGATCGCTGGCTCCGTCGCCAGTTATCTTCCAGCTTACGGTTTCCCCAGCGCCGTTTAAATTCTGAAAAACCCTGACTGATTGCTGTCGTATTATTAAAGTAGAACTTCCCGCCGGAAGCAGCATCTATCTGACTGCCTGTGCTGGTAAATGTGTCTCCGGGTAAATTGTTAAAGCCCGGTTGGGCAAAAGTCTCACGGGCCTGAGCACGAGCCAGTATGCCAATCCGTGCTTTCCGTTGATCCTCTGGCAACCTGGCAAGCATTTGAAGTGTATCTTCCCGGGATATTACCGACAACCGGTCTGAGAGTAAATGAAGATTATCGCCCTTCTTTTTAATCTGCTCAAAACCCGGATAATCAGCGGTAAGGTTTAATAAGGTACTATCATAATATGCCTTGGATTTAACATAACTCCCCTGCTGAAAGTAAATTTCAGCCAGACTTAAGTATGCCAGCCCCTTTTGCTCCGGATTATTAACACTGGTTCTAATGGCTGTATTATAATTCTCAATTGCTTTTTCCGTCTGGTTTTGTTCCAGGTAACTGTTTGCAATTTCATAATAGATCTGATCAGAAAATCCTTTGTTCTTGTCTTCTTTAAGCAACGCCAATAAACGATCAGTTCGGGTTGAATTCGTCCCCCGTAAC
>DASWTL010000223.1:0-21700 GCA_036402155.1 Sphingobacteriaceae bacterium
TAAATTAACGCACATTACTTCTAAACGATCAGGTGTCATTTAGCATCAATCAACTGTTTTTTTATACCTACCTGAATCATCCATTGGTTATGGAATCACAGGCTGCAAATCAGTATCGGTTTGAAAATCTTTCAGGGCATATGGATACCAGGGGGACGGAAACGAATGTAAAGCTCACATATGATGATTTCAAACTGTTTGTTGGTTATACTTTTACAGATGCTAAAATTCATACGGATGTTTTAAAACAAAATCCATTAACTGCCAAACATCGCCTGAACAATGTTCTGATGTATGAAGTTGAAGAAAAGTGGAAACTGGGTGCAGAAGCATATTATTATGGGAATCAAAAACTAAACGATGGAACTACCGGAAAGCCTTACTGGATTTTTGGTTTTATGGCTGAAAAGCTGTGGGAGAAATTCTCCCTGTATATCAATTTTGAAAATTTTACGGATACTCGCCAAACCCGTTTTGATACCATTTATACAGGCAGCATTAGCAGTCCTGTATTCCGCGATATTTATGCTCCATTAGACGGATTTGTAATTAATGGCGGATTAAAATTAAAATTATAGGTGACTTGATAAGATAAATTTTCAACAATTATAATATTATCGTAATATTGCGATGTATTTAAAAGTTTAACTTAGCTTTTAAATTGTTGTGGATATAGCATTGCTGGAAACCAGAGCAAAAAGCATAATATTAAATATAATCAAATGTCAGCAACTAATTGTGCTCCTGCAGCCGAACGGAAAAAGCTTGGTTTTCTTGACCGGTATCTTACGTTATGGATATTTTTAGCAATGGCAATCGGCGTTGCGGCAGGATATTTTATACCATCCTCTGCGGAATTTATTAATTCATACTCCAGCGGAACTACCAATATTCCCCTTGCAATAGGTCTGATACTGATGATGTACCCTCCGTTAGCTAAAGTTAAATACGAAACACTAGGCGAAGTATTTAAAAATACCAAAGTATTAGGAGCCTCCTTATTTCTGAACTGGATCATCGGTCCCATCCTTATGTTTGTTCTTGCAATAACTTTCCTGCAAGATAAACCCGAATATATGATCGGGCTGATACTGATCGGGCTTGCGCGCTGCATAGCAATGGTAATTGTCTGGAATGAGCTGGCTGAAGGGAATAGGGAGTATGCCGCAGGGCTGGTTGCTCTGAACAGTATTTTTCAGGTGCTGTTCTATAGTATATATGCATACGTTTTTATTACCGTACTACTTCCGTTATTCGGGATGGAAGGTTCTGAGGTTAATATAACCATAGGCGAAATTGCTAAATCAGTAGGAATATATCTTGGGATTCCGTTTGCTGCGGGTGTAATTAGTCGCTATGCCTTAATCAGGCTGAAGGGAGAAGAATGGTTTAACAAGAAGTACATTCCCTTTATCTCACCGATAACACTGATAGCCCTTCTTTTTACTATCGTTGTCATGTTTAGCTTAAAGGGAGAGCTTATTGTTGAAATTCCTTTTGACGTAGTACGCATAGCAATTCCCCTGGTGATCTATTTTGTTTTGATGTTCATAGTAAGTTTCTTCTTTGCTAAAGCTCTGGGTGCAGATTATTCAAAAAATGCATCAATTGCATTTACTGCAACAGGAAACAACTTTGAATTGGCCATAGCCGTAGCTATCGGAGTTTTTGGCATTAATTCCGGTCAGGCATTTGCGGGTGTTATTGGTCCTTTGGTAGAAGTTCCGGCACTTATTGCTCTGGTTAATGTTGCTTTCTGGTTCCGGAATAAATATTATGGTACAGAGTTATTACAAAAGAACATTTAAGCTATACGCTATACCCAATACGCTATACTCAATACTAATACGCAATACTTTTTCAAATGAAAATCGCATTATTTTCCGACATCCATGCAAACCTTCCTGCTTTGGAAGCCTTTTTTAAAGATGTAGATAATAGAAATCCGGACGCAATTTATTGTTTAGGCGATCTGGTTGGGTACAACATCTGGCCTAATGAGGTAATAGCAGAGATCAGGAAGAGACGAATTCCCACAATAGCGGGAAATTATGATTTTGGGATAGGTAGGGCTACTGGTGATTGCGGATGTGCATATAAAACCGACGAGGAGAAAGGAATGGGTGAAATCTCAATTTCCTACACCGATAGCATCATAAAAGACGAAGAAAGAGCCTACCTGAGAACACTTCCGGCGCATATCCGGGTAGAGTTTCAATTAAATAATGATAAACTGAACTTATTGCTGGTACATGGAAGTCCTCGTAAAATAAACGAGTATTTATTTGAAGATAGAGAAGAAAAGAGCCTGCACAGGATAATGGAGCAGTCTGACGCAGATATCATGTGTTTTGGTCATACCCATAAACCATATCACCGCATATTGACTGGTGATTCTTCAGATGGTGTTCATTACCGCCATGCCATAAATATAGGTTCGGTGGGTAAGCCGAAAGATGGCGATCCGAGGGGCTGTTATGTGATGTTAACCTTTAAAGAAGATTCTTCTATTTTAAATAAAGAGAGTATTCATGTAGAATTTATACGTTTTGAATACGATATCGAAAAAGCGGCCAGGGCTGTAGAAGAAAGTCCGCTGCCTAATGAGTATGCGGATATGCTACGGAATGGGTGAGCAGGGAAAGTATTATTTCCAGTTTTTCTAACGAAATTTAACAGGTCATCAGCGAGATGATGTTTTATATTTTACTTAACACTTAAAACCGGAACCGAAGCTTTATTTATCACCTTTTCAGTGTAATTCTGTGTAAAAACTGAATTCAAACCCTTTTTAATTGAAGCAGAAATAATAATCAGGTCTGATTTTTTTTCAATGGCTTTTTTAACAACTTCAAGAGCCATATCCTGGGTGATATTTATTTCATTCTCGTGCAAAACATTTCCTTTTTTCATGAGATGATCTGCTTTGTTGATCAAATCATTGGCAGTTTTCAACTCAATATCTGTCCTATGATTTTGGACAGGGGCAAAAAGCAGGACTTTTGATTTGTTACTTTTAATTATAGGTAAGGCAATCTCCAACTTGTCCAAACCAGAAGTTGCAGGGCGTAATGGGAAAAGAATTTTTTTAAAGTTCAGGTATTTTTTTTCAGTAGGAATTGTCAAAACCGGACATTTGGCCAGTTTTAGGATTTTGTAGGCATTATTACTGTTAAAAAAATTAAAAAAACTGGAATGGCGGCTTTTTTCCACAATAATAAGGTCACAGTAGAAATCTTCAGCAATCTCTGCTACGGCATTATGAAAATGCCCATTTGCAAGGTGATAAAAGCAAGAAATATTGTTTTCACGTTGTATTCTTTGTGCCTGCAATTCTAACCGATCAAGTCTGGCCACCTCTGCCTCTAAAGCCAGTGAGGCAGTTTGGGCTTTTTTACCTGGCGGGTAAACAAACATGCTTTCCTTTTTTACATGTAAGAGATGCAAAATGGCTTGATGTCTTTTACACATGGCAATACCAGTACTTATAGCGCCTTCAGAAGAGTTTGAAAAATTAATTGGAACCAGTATGTTTCTTATAGTTTTTTTCATGATGTTCCTTTCAAAAATATGGACACCCGCCCCCTTATTGTAAACTTCATCAATGAAGTGGCAGAGGATCAGGAGTGGTTTCCCATTTATCTTTTACCCGTCACTATAACCAGATGTTACACTTTTTTTGAAGAAGCAACAATGATTATGCCGCCAATTATCAATATTCCACCAAGATAAGGTGGCCAGTTAACACGTTCCTGTTTGTCAGCCGTTATCTGTATCGGTCCGGCATCAATTATTTTCTCTTTTTTTGTGTATGAAAAACCTGTCCAGATAAGCATTATTGCCCCGATTATTATCAAAATTATTCCAGTTGTCCTATTCATGGCATATCAGTTTCTATTAACACAAGAATGCACCTGGATTTTTGTTCTATAAAATTTAACGTTCCGTCAGACAAAAATTATAAATGTTAGGTTTTTTATTCATTACTTACTGGGTTTACGCATATCAAAAGCTGAAGCCTTGCCGGGAATCGTGTAAAATCCAATTACATGTGCTGGTCGGGTTAGGCGCTGAAAAGTTAAGAGCCTACAGATGGCTGGGTGTAATGTGTTGGTATTTAGTATCTTACCTGTAAATAGTGCGCTGTGTTTAGTATTTTAAAATATTTTTAGTATACTACCCATGTACCGATCAGAGAAATAGATTAATATTATGGGTAAAACAATCATTGTATCAAACAGACTTCCGGTTAAAGTTTCTACTAAGGATGGCAAATTTAGTTTAAATCAGAGTGAAGGTGGATTAGCTACAGGCTTGAGTTCGGTGTATAAAAATGGTGATTCCAGATGGATTGGCTGGCCAGGGATGCCTATTGATGGGGAAGAAAATCAAAATGAAGTTGAAAATCTGCTTTCGGAGTGGAAGCTAATTCCGGTTTTCTTAAACGCTGAAGAAATCAGTGAATATTACGAGGGTTTTTCAAACGAAATATTGTGGCCGATTTTTCATTATTATGCTTCAACTTATACTAATTATAGTGAATCGAACTGGGAATATTATCAATCTGTAAACAGGAAATTTTGCGACAAAGTATTAGAAATTGTTGAGCCGGGGGATACGATATGGATACATGATTATCAATTACTTTTACTTCCTGAACTTATTCGTTCAGCTCATCCGGATATTACTATTGGATTCTTTCTCCATATTCCGTTTCCTTCATTCGAAATGTTCAGACTTATTCCCTGGCGCAGCGAGCTGTTAGCAGGGATGTTAGGAGCTGATCTGGTTGGTTTTCATACGTTTGATGATGTCAGGCATTTTTTAGATGCTTCTGTGCGGTTAATGCCTGTTACATGTTCATCCAATGTGTTAACATTAGATGGTAGAATGCTGGTTGCTGAAGCATTTCCCATGGGAATAGATAATGACAGGTATGACGCTTTAACAACTCATCCGGATGTTAAAGATCATATTAGTTATTTAAAACAGGTAAATACCGACAAGAGAATGATTCTTAGTATTGATCGGTTAGACTACAGCAAAGGTATCAGGCAACGACTTCAGGCTTTTGAAAGATTGTTAGAACAGCATCCCGAATATATCGGGAAAGTAATTCTGCATATGATAGTTGTTCCATCACGTGACAATGTTCCTCAGTATAGGGATTTGAAAGAGTTAATAGACCGGAAGGTAGGCATGATAAACGCCCGGTACAGAACCATAGACTGGAGTCCGATACTTTATTTTTATCGTTCATTCTCAATTAATGAATTATCAGCTCTATATAATCATGCAGATATTTGTATGGTAACTCCGATGCGTGACGGGATGAACCTCGTAAGTAAAGAATATGTAGCCAGCCGTACACAAGAAACCGGTGTTTTAATTTTAAGCGAAATGGCAGGAGCATCGAAGGAACTTGTAGATGCGCTGATTGTAAACCCCAGCAATATCTCTTCGATGACTGAGGCTATTGTTCAGGGGTTGACCATGCCAGAAGATGAGCAAAAAAGGCGTATGCGATTAATGCGGCAGGAAGTGGCCAAGTTTAATGTAACGCATTGGGTTAAGATATATATGGAACGGTTGTATGAGGTAAAGAACTTACAACACTCTATGAATACACGTAAAATCAGTTCGATTACCGGGCAAGCTATACAGAAAATTTATAATAGAACTACAAAACGGATCATCTTTCTGGATTATGATGGTACTCTGGTTGAATTTAGTCCTGAAATTAATTCGGCCAGGCCCGATCCTGAGCTGTATGAGTTATTGGGGCTTCTTAGTATTGATCCGGCAAATTTTATTGTTATTGTTAGCGGTAGGAATCACAGAAACCTGGAAGAATGGTTTGGTCATATGAATTTAAACCTGATTGCAGAGCATGGCGCGTGGCAAAAAAGGAACGGGGTTTGGGAAAGCTACCCTGGTTTAGACGATCATTGGAAACAGGATATTTATCCGGTAATGGAAACCTATTTGGACCGTACACCTGGGGCATCTATTGAAGAAAAGGATTATTCATTGGTTTGGCACTACCGTAAAGTTGAAAAAGGCCTCGGCGATCTTCGTACAGCGGAGCTGATGAATAACCTGCGTTACCTGATGAATGATCGCGGATTACAGTTGCTTCCTGGAAATAGAGTTGTAGAAATTAAAAATGTTGAAATTAACAAAGGTAAAGCCGCTTTGGCCCAACTTCAAAATAAGAATTACGATTTTATAATGGCTCTGGGTGACGATCATACAGATGAAGATATTTTTAAAGCACTTCCTGAAAACTCACTGACAGTTAAAGTTGGAAGTAATATTTCTTCAGCACGATTTTATCTTAAAAGCACATCAGAGGTACGCAGGTTTTTAAAAGGACTGATACAGCCGGATGCAAAGTCAGCCAGTATACATAAGAATGTCCATCTGTTTTAAATAAACAGGGGTGATATATTCTGCAATACAATGTATGATTGCAGTAAAACTATATTTATATCACTATTCGTCATTTTAATAATATAATCCATTCTTTTCATAAGAATCTCTATTTAAACTACCACGCAAAACACAATATTTGTTTGAATTATGCCCAGTGATATAAACGGAAGTTGATGGGTGTTAACGATTGTGAATGGGATTACATACGCGGAATTGGCTGCTCCTCTGATTTTCAGCCAATTATAATGTTGGATTTTAATTGATTTTTGATTACCTTTCTTCTAGCTAAGAGATCTAACCAAGCTCATTAGTCCGGAAACAATTTTCTATAGATAACCAGATTGTAAACTGCTTGTATCAAGAATTATGGAAAAAGTATTCGATTCGGAATATTTGGTGCAGAGACTAAAGGAAAGTGATCCGGTAAGTTTTAAGATGATCTATAAGCTTTATTGGAGACGACTATATAATACAGCTTATCATATAATTGAATCCGATTCAGAAGCTGAAGATATCGTTCAGGATGTATTTAGTTCATTATGGTACAGGAGGGAACATCTTTGTATTAAGGGTTCTATTGAGAACTATCTGGTTAAAGCTGTAAAGTATACTGCTTTTTTCTATATCAAACTCCAAAGCAGAAAGAGATCAATGCGTTTTGAAGAATCAGCCCTGGCTAATGATATAGAAGACCAGATTGCATACAAGGATCTGGAACATCTGATGAAAAAAATACTGGATTCATTGCCCTTCAAAACCCGGGAAATATTTTCTCTTAGCCGATTCGAAGGCTTAACTTATTCACAGATTGCTGAAAGAATGGATGTTTCTGTAAAAACAGTTGAATACCATATCTCTCTGGCATTAAAAAAATTCTCAAAAAGATTAGCTGCATGTCTTGTCTTTTCGTTACTACATTTCCATGCGCAAATGAACGCGAAGCCCACACCAGGCGCTGTCAAGATTTTTAGTGAACCTTCCAATAAGGATTAGTTTAGATACTAATTTCCTATACCTGTCACATTTTCTGCTTTTCAAGTTAAACCACCCTTTATTTTTCATTCAGGAATAATTGCTATTGAAGGTACTAAAGCTGTGTGAGCTTATCGGTTGGGGGAGTGTTAAGTTCATGTAGATTGATTTTGAGATTTACAGGCCACCCGGGTGCTTTTATGAATGGCAGAAGTATTAACCTTTACTACAGAATAAATTTATTTGAAAAAATATTTAGGGTGATATTCATTTTTATACACTATAGAAATAACTAACCCAGATAACCCAGACCATTAATAAACCCATTACCACTATAATATCCATATAAGGTATTCCGCAAGGACTCAAAATAGAAAATATGCAACCCGTTGACAGATCTTTAATCGAGAAATACATTAATGGCCAGTGTACCCCCGAAGAGGAAGAAAGGCTTCATACCTGGTTAGATAGTAATGATTCGGATAAGTATGCTTCCTTTTTGAACGAGAGAAAATACAAATATAAAGAGCAGCTAGGGTGGAAGCGTTTAGCTTCCAGCTTGGAGGGACTGGAACCTTTACCCGTACGTAAAATGTTTCCTTTAAACATCATATTAAGATATGCGGCTGTATTGGCTTTTCTTACAGGTATCTGGGCATTTAATAATTATACCGGTGGCATTTTATGGTGGAATGGTGAGAAGGTGACAACCGATTATGGAGAAACTAAACAGATCTATCTTGAGGATGGCTCGGTAGTGATTTTGAATGCCATGTCTGAGCTGAAAATATCAAATGATTTTGGGAAAGACAAAAGAGAACTGTACCTGATAGGCGAAGGGTATTTTAAAGTGCAGAAAGATAAAATAAGACCTTTTATCGTGTACTCCAACGGTATTTCAACCAAAGCATTAGGAACTCAATTCAATGTATCGGCCTATCCGGATGACAAAAAGGTGATTGTTTCCTTGCAGGAGGGAAAAGTGGAAGTGAAAAAAATGAATTCTTCCGCAGAAAACCCTGAAACTATTTTACTTACCAGGGGAGAAGAAGTAACCTGTCATGCCGCTGATAAAATAGCAACTAAAACTAAATTCACTGATAAGGACAGGTTAAGCTGGAGAGAGCGTATACTTTACTTTAACGATGAGGGTATTGAAGAAGTACTTGGAAAATTAGAGCGGTTTTATGGTGTCAGTTTTGAATATTCTGCTTTGAAAGGGAACGAATGGAGACTGAACGGCGAATATAAAAACCAATCATTAAAGGATGTTCTGGAAAGCCTTTCCTTTAATTATAATATTCATTATCAGATCAAAGGCAACACAGTAATTCTTTCACAATAAGAAAAGGGCAAAATGTATACCGATACGAGTTAACCACACCACGATAATAAAGAAGCCGGGTCGCTTGGCGAATCCCGGCTCATTTTCCGGAAAAAATTAATAACGTCAACAGGTATAAGTTTGGTCGCTCATTTTGCTGACGTATCGTTATTTAACCTTCAAATTAAAATTATGAAAAAAAGTTTATTAAAACTTCTCATTATGTCATCCCGGCTCATTTTAATAACAACTGTCATCCAGTTATTTACTTATAATGTGTTATTCGGACATATTGCCATGGCACAAATGGATGCAGTAATTAACAAGGATCTGTCTTCCAAATCCGTTAAGCAGATCCTGCATATCATTGAAAAAGAAACCGACCTTAATTTTATATATGACAGAGGCAAAACTAATGTCGACCGTAACATCACCATTTCAGGAAAGGGAAATACAGTAAAAGCTATCCTGGATAAGATGACTTTTGAATTGAATCTGTCTTTCAAGGTAATTAATAATACCGTGACGGTTATTCAGCCTAACCGGATTGCGGATACTTTTAATCAGGAAGCACTGCTAAAAGATGCTGGTAGTCAGATGGTTAATTCTGTCTCCGGGCAGTTGCAGGTAAGAGGGGTGATAACCGATAGGAAGACCGGTGAGCCTCTGGCAGGTGTTAGTGTCAAAGTAAAAGGTACCGCCAATGGTACGTCTACAGACGCCAAAGGTGAGTTTTCTATATCAGCCCCCGATGATGCTACTCTGGTTATTACCTATATCGGATATGAAACTAAGGAAGTGTCTGTTAATGGAAAAACTGCATTATCCATCACACTCGAGCAATCAAGCAGTCAGTTGCTTGAGGTTGTGGTTTTAGGATATCAGACTACTACAAAAAGAAGCGTTACAACGTCCATTGCTTCTGTAAGTTCAAAAGAGATCAAATCTTATGTTACCGGCAATGTGGCAAACGCGCTTCAGGGTAAGATCCCCGGAGTAATGATCTCTCCCGGAAGTGGCCTTCCCGGTTCCCAGCCTACCATCATGATCCGCGGATTAAGCAGCTTAACCGGTAATACAACCCCTTTAATTATTGTTGATGGTAACGAAATGGGGTACAACAGCCTGAATTTTATTAACCCTGCGGATATTGAAAGCGTGGACGTTTTAAAGGATGCTTCAGCAGCAGCTATTTACGGTTCCAGGGCTGGTCAGGGTGTAATTCTAATCACAACAAAAAGAGGAAAAGGCAAACCCTCTATTAATGTCGAATCTTCTATTGGATTTGATAACCTGCCTGATCCGAAGATAGCTGATGTAGGCGAATATGTACGAGTGATGAATACCATTGCAACTAACAGCGGTGTACCTCTTTATTTTCCAAACACTAACATTCAGGGAACTAATTATTGGGATCGTACTTTTGATACCGGGGTCAGGCAAAATTATAATGTAAGTGCCAGCGGTGGAAAAGAGGGATTGTCTCTGTACGGAAATCTGGGATATTATAAACAGGATTCTTACAATGCAACCGATAAGGGTGGAAATTGGGAGAAGATCACTGCGAGGTTTAATGCAGATCTTAACCTGAGCAAAATATTTAAAATGGGGTTGAGCTTTGCTCCAAGATATGAGAAATGGCTAAACTCACCAAACAATACCTGGAATGCGTTTAGCATGGACCCTACTACAGCTCCGCTTAAAACTGAGGAGGATGTATACAGTTCAATTCCTGCAGGTTTTATGAATTTTACGGCCTTTAATCCCACATACAGCTTACCAAACCGTTCGGCATTTGCCAATATTAATAACCCTGAGTTTAATTACATCACAAATTTTGGTCAGAATGACGCATTTGGCGCCCAGTATGGAACCTATATACAGGCTGCTCCAATAAAGAACTTAATATTAAAATCAACAATCGAGGGATTTGCCACATCCACAAGTTCTACAGACTACTCACCAAAATACTTCCTGGCTACCAACGCGTTTTCTCAAACTGCAACAGTAAGTGGAAGCACCCAAACCAATATGCGGTGGAAGTTTACCAATACAGCAAATTATAAATTCGATTTAGCTGATCATCACTTTGATTTGCTAGCCGGACAGAGTATAGATAATTACACGGTCAAAGGAACTTCTGCTACAAAACAGGATATTCCATTTGACCAGGAAGCCTATCGCTATCTTTCAGGCGCAGCTACTCTAACCGGTGGAAGCGGATATTATCAGGATGGAGCGGCTCCATTCGGAAAAATGCTGTCCTATTTCGGGTCATTACGCTATAATTTCCGGGACAAGTATTACTTATCCGGTACTATGCGTGCAGATGCTTCTTCTCTGGTGAATCCGGATTACCGTTGGGGATACTTCCCAACGTTGTCTGCAGGCTGGATAGTGTCTGATGAACCGTTCTTTGAGCCATTATCTAATACAGTTAATACCCTCAAGTTAAGGGCAAGCTGGGGCCGTGCCGGGGGCAACTTACCTACCGAAGTGGGTGCTTATATGTCTCTTGTAAGCCCGATGAGTTATCCTGATGGCAACGGTGGAATAATTACCGGTTATTATCCTTCAGAAATAGCGAATCCTGAAATTAAATGGGAAGTGCAGGAGGATTATACCCTTGGGCTTGATGCTGCGCTATTTAAAAATAAGTTGAATGTAACGCTAGAGGGTTATGTAAGAAATCCACAAAATCTACTGGTAAATGTGATGGTAGATCCGGCCTTAGGTTACCCGCAGGGATATATACCGGTTCAGCCTACCAATGTTGGAAAACTTACCACCAGGGGGTGGGATGTTGCCCTGAATTACAGAACAGATTTTTCAAAGAAACTATCCTTTGGGGCAGATCTTACCCTGAGTCATTTTAAATCAATTGCAGATTATGCGGGAAATACTGACCCGGTACGTTACGGGGTTAACAATGATGTGATCAGCACGTTCCGGTCTCGGTTAACAAAAGGTCATGAGCCTGGTGCGTGGTACGGTTATATTTCGGAAGGTGTTTTCCAAACTGATGCGCAGGCAGCTGCTTACGTAAACAGCAGCAATGTACCTTACCAGCCCTTAGCAAAAGCCGGTGATTTAATATTTAAGGATATAAACAACGATGGTAGGATTGATAATAATGATTTAACAGATATCGGCTCGCCTTGGCCTAAATTAAACACGGGTTTAACTCTAACGCTCAACTATGGAAATTTTGATTTCAGAACTGAATTCTACAGCGCAATAGGTCACCAATATAACAACGGATACCGATTGCAGATGAATGCCACCAACCATTATAACTTCATATCTGGTTTTGCCGATCAGTTTTGGTCGGGAGAAGGGAGTACCAACAATTTTCCAATACTTCGTTTTCCCGATCGAAATGGAAATTTCAGTAAGATGTCAACTTTTATGGTTGAGGATGCTGATTTTATAAGATGTCGCTTACTCCAGGTAGGTTATTCAGTACCTGCCAGATTGGTTAAAGGGGTAAACAGCTTACGCCTATATGCTTCCGGTCAGAACCTGTTTACATCAACTAAGTATTCAGGATTGAATCCGGATCTGCCTTTTCAGGGTATTGGCTTAAATGGAATTGATAATTTTCAGCCTATACAGCCCAGAACATTCTTATTTGGTTTATCACTTGGGTTATAATTAGTATTAAAAAGAATTAAGATGAAATCGAAAAATATATTCAAACTTCTGGCAATCACCTCTTTGCTGTTTTTTTCTTCCGCATGCAAGGAAAGCTTTCTGGATGAAGTGCCACATAAAGCAAGTATAGTTGAATCACAATATTTTACTACCGTAGACCAATGTAATACCTCGACTATGGTAGCGTATGCATTTATTGACTGGACAGGTAACAATTGGTGGCAAACCATGAATTGGCGTCATTTGTCTGGCGATGCAGCAAGTGATGACGCCTGGACAGGAAATACGTACCAGAGTACTCATGCTTCATACAATGCTGTTGCTGAGTACACCATTGATCCTGGTAACGACCGGAATGAAGGTCATTGGATCATGCTATACAAGGGTATTGGAATATTTAATAGTACCATGGCCGGAATTGAGAAGGCCCCGATTGATGAGAACAGTAAAAAACAATTTATTGCAGAATTGAAATTCTTAAGGTCATGGTGCTATTTTGATTTGGTACGCAACTGGGGAGGAGTGCCGCTTGTGTTAAAAATTAATAGTCCCAGTGAACACGTTCCGCGCTCAACAGCCTCCGAAGTTTATACCCAAATTATTAATGATCTTAAAGAAGCTGCGGCGGTTTTGCCTAAAAAATCACAGTATGCCAGTAAAGATAAGTACAGGGCCTCACGTGGCGCCGCTCTCACGTTGCTTGCCAAAGCCTATTTATATACCGAAGATTGGGCTAATGCTGAAACGGCTGCCAAGCAGGTGATGGATCTGGGCGATTATTCGTTAGAGCCCTTTTTTGGTACTTTATGGAATTATAACTACAAGAATGGCTCAGAATCTATTTTTGAGATACAATTCAGTAGTGTACAGGTGCCGCTTCTGCCTGATAATAAGTATAATAAGGTGATGAATTCTCCGGCAGATGGCGGGTGGGCTTATTATTCCATAACCAGTGACCTTGAAAATGCTTATAAAGCCGAAGCAGATAGTGTTCGGTTGCAGTGGACCATTAACAGGACCGGGATGCCTGTGGTTGGTGATCCTGGCAAACCGGTGTATGACGGCCGCCCGGCCAACGGACTGCCTGGCAAAGCAGTGCAATCAAAATCGGGAAGATACAGCCGTAAACATTATACTCCCATGGCACAGCGACCTTCCAATGGATTATATGCATTTAATGATAAAATTTTGCGATTTGCAGATGTAGTATTAATGCATGCCGAAGCATGTGCAATGCAAAATAAAACAGGCCTTTCTCTTGGGTCATTAAAGAAAATCAGGGATCGTGTAAACCTGCCTACCAATATGACTCTTACTGACTGGAACCTGATTAATGCCGTACGGAAAGAGAGACGGCTTGAAATGGCAATGGAAGGAGACCGGTTGTATGATCTGAGAAGATGGAAAGACCAGAGTGGCAAACCCGTGATTCAAAGTATCTTAGGCCCTAATGGTAGTTTTGTTAAATACAACACACAAATCAGTACAGACAAGTATGAAACTGCTAATCTGATAGAGCCCCAGAATAAGGGTACCAATTTTGATCCTGCTGTTCACATGGTCTGGCCAATACCTAATAGCCAGATTGTATCATCGGAAGGTGTTATCAAGCAAAACCCGGGATATTTTTAATCCGGTTACTCGTTATTAAGAATAAAGCTCCATCATTTAATTCGGTCACCGGTTAAATGATGGAGCTTAAAGATCATCAAACGAAAATAATAGGATTGCATATCGCTGGCAAGTTGTAGGCACATGTCATAGTATCGCGGTGTCATTTATTTATGTTGTACGAACTAGTTACATGTTAGATATAATCAACAGGAAATTCGGGAAATGTGTTATTCTCAGTGCGGGAGTTTTAATGGTAACGCTGATTTTATTGAGTTGTATCACGTGTAAAAAAAACTCAGACACTCCTGTCACAGGTAAATCTCCAATAAATCTGGGCGGCCCTGAATATTCCATCGCCTCCTATAATATTCGCAGGACAACCACAGCCGATGCCGATAATCGGGCATGGCCGATTCGCCGTCCGCTGGTAGTACATCTGATCAAGACCTATAACTTTGATGTTTTTGGTGTTCAGGAGCCTCTTGGAACCCAAATAGATAATTTAATAAGTGACTTGCCTGATTATGGCAGGTTCGGTGTAAGTGATCACAATGATCATGCTTATCAGCATCAGGATATTTTTTATAAAAAGTCCAGATTTACTTTACTTGATAGTGGAAAATTCTGGCTTGCTCCCGGAGGGCCTGATTTCCCGCCTTCTGATACTACTCCATGGGATAATTTTTATCACACAGAAGTAGTGACATGGGGAAAGTTTCAAGATAAGGCTATAGGGTTTCAATTCTATGTTTTTAATGCTCATTTTGAGCCTGGCGCGCCTGTCTCACAGGTTGAAAGTGCTAGGCTTATTCTTGCAAAAACGGCCTCAATAGCCGGTACGTCACCAGTTATATTTATGGGAGATTTAAATGTAGATCAGCGTAGTGAGGCTTATAGCATATTGAAAAACTCTTCCACTCTTAAAGATACTTACTCAACAGCGGTTGTCAGATCGCCTGTTATTTCAACTTTTAATAATTGGAAAACAGATCCGGGAGGAGATAGCAGGATAGATCATATTTTTACCAGTTCCCATTTCCAGGTAAAAATCCACAACATCTTAACCGATAATTATAATAAGGTTCTGCCTTCTGAACATTTCCCGGTATTGGCCGGAGTAATAAAGAAGACGCCATAGGTAGGCCAGGATAGCGGAGTATTCGTTTATAAGAACCCAAAAAGGGTATCCATAATGATGTAAATAATTTGCAGATGGCGCGCTACCGGTGGCAGCAATTGTTTTGAAATACTAACATGAAGAATCTGGAAATAAGAAAGAAGGATGGATTTAACGGGCAAAAGGCCATTGTTTTGCCAAACAAGGTTATTCAGCGTTGCAATAAGATTTCTCTCATAAGTAACCTTTATCTCACGGATGTTGGCTTTTATCCCAAGGCGAAATTTCATTATCGTCATCGAATTACCGGAATATCTCAGCATATTTTAATTTACTGTACAGATGGTGAAGGCTGGCTGGAGCTGGATGGCAAACATTACCAGGTAGAGAAGGGCCAGTTTATTATTATCCCACAAAATACACCTCATAAATATGGTTCATCCAAAAGAAATCCCTGGTCTATTTACTGGTTGCATTTTAAGGGCTTATTATCTGGTCAGTTTATGGAATTGATGAGTTTAAAGGGAACTAAATTTTGCAGGTTCATAGGGTGTTCTGATAATCGCATTAAACTATTTGAAAATATTTATGGAATACTAGAAAGAGGATACAGTGAAGATAATCTGGTATGCGTAAACCTGTCTTTATGGTATTTCTTATCCTCACTTTGTTATCCAGAATCTTCATTATTACCATATAAATATGAAGACCAGGATGTGATTGACCGTTCTATTCAATTCATGAGGGAGAATCTGAATAAAAAGCTTTCATTGGAGGAGCTTGCCTCGCAATCGCTTGTGTCTACTTCACATTATTGTGCCTTGTTTAAAAAGAAGACCGGTTATCCGCCACTTGAGTATTTTAACCATATTAAAATACAGGAAGCATGTCAGTATCTTCAGTTTACGCATGTGCATATTAAAGAGGTGGGCTATAAATTGGGTATAAATGATCCTTATTATTTCTCAAGGATGTTTAGTAACATCATGGGAGAATCTCCCCTGGTGTACAGAAAAAAGATGAGGGATATTAACAGTGAAAAATTCCGACTGTAACGGCCTGAAAATTCCGTCCTTTTTCAAACCATGCTTTTAAAGAGGTGCTCTTTAATTTTAACGGTTGGATTTAGCATGTACGTGGCAATGCTGTTATCTTTTAATAGTTCAACCATCCTGAAACCACGATAGTCTGTTCCCCAGCTGCCCCCCACATGGCCATCAAACAAGTATGGGATAGAATTTTTCACTTTCAAATCATCCTGATCATGGTCATGACCATTGCACACCAAACGTACATTAGGATATTGTTTAAGTAATTCAATAAAATCCGGGCAATCAATTCCGTGTTTGGTCCATTTTACAGGGGTAATATGAATGAATATGAAAATATTTTCCGCCTTTTTATAATTATTCAGCATTTCTCTCATCCACGTTATATTCGGACAAACATATTCACCCTTTTCATTTGAAGTGGTAGCCATTAAAAAAGCTTGCTTTTTAATTTCGGTATGGTGATTCACCGGCATTTGCCAGGTCTGCAGCCAATCTTCCGCGGATACCATATCATGATTTCCCTGGGTTACATAATAAGGCATTTTCAGCTGGTCAAGCAGGGTTTTTACCGGCAATAAAAATGAGCGGTCATTATGAATAAGATCCCCGTTAATGATACAACAATCCAAAGGTGATCGCTCATGCTGAAGATTGATCAGAGAAGTAATTTCATTAAAGTATTCATCATAACGCGTTCCGGGCTGGCCATAATGAGCATCTGAAATTACCGCAAATCGAAGTTTACTTTTTTTAAATCCTTCTGTTCCTGGCATGATAAAGCTGTAGCCAACTTTCCCGCTTGCCAATAATAATAAAACAGGAGCAGTGCCTTTTAAAAATTTACGACGATTCATCTGTAGTAATTGCTTTAAGCTAATTTAATTAAATTTAGATAAAATGATCATCTGATAATTTATCCCGGGGAGGCATAATTTTTTTGATGTCTCCTGTAATGAAAAATTTTGAATGGATTTTCTTCCTTATTGTCCATGTAAACAGAAAATGTCCCATCATGATTGTTGCTAAGTTGAATTAACTATCATAAGATTATCCATCCTTTTAACCAGATTTTCCATTTCACACTGGGCTGCCACTCATTAAGTTTGAACATATTAATTCTTCAATCACAGAAAATTAATAATGAACATTATTCTGATTAAGTAAAGTAATAAACTAACCTTTTATGAAAAGAATTATCTTTTTTATAACTCTTCATCTGCTAGCTTTTTATACGGCTTCCAAAGCGCAGATACATCCGGTGGATAAGATCGATCTTTCCGGGCAATGGTATTTCCGTATTGATTCGCTTGACCAGGGGGAGGAACAGCGATGGTATGCTCAGACATTGCATGAGGAAATAAAGCTTCCAGGATCTTTAACCACCAATGGTAAAGGACAAGAGGTAACAGTAAACACGCCATGGATTGGCGGAATTGTTGATTCCTCATGGTTCTTTAATCCAAAATACGCAAAGTACCGGCAACCAGGGAATGTTAAAATACCCTTCTGGCTTCAGCCTGTTAAATATTATAAAGGTGCTGCATGGTATCAGAAAGAAGTAACCATCCCCTCATCCTGGGGCTCAAAAACAAGACATACCGAATTATTTATTGAGCGGAGCCATTGGGAAACAACCGTATGGGTAGATGATAAGAAAATAGGCATGCTCAACAGTCTCGGAACGCCACATGTTTTCGATTTATCAGGATTAAAACCCGGAAAACATAAATTAACCGTTCGGATTGACAATCGCATTAAAGATTTCAACGTTGGAATAAATTCCCACAGCATCTCAGACCATACACAAAGCAACTGGAATGGAATGATCGGAAAGCTATTAATGTTCTCCCGGCCGGCAATTAATATTAACGACGTTCAATTATATCCTGATATACATAAAAAACAGGTTACGGCGCGCATAAGCCTGAAAAACCATACAGGAAAGAGTATAGGTGGCAATATCACTATCAGTGCTTCATCAGAGCAATCGAATGCAGAGGAGTTGAAATCTCTCACAAAGGAACTCAAACTTAATGCGGACAGCACCTATGTGGAGATAGTTTACCCGATGGGGATCAATCCGCTTTTATGGGATGAGTTTAATCCGAATCTTTATACATTAAAAGTAAAGTTAAATACGAAAGGACATTCGGAAGAGAAGGATATTCTTTTCGGAATGCGCGAGTTCTTAACCAGGGATAAGCAATTTACCATCAACGGGAAACTGACTTTTTTAAGAGGGACGCTGGAATGTGCTATTTTTCCGAAAACGGGTTATCCGCCTACCGATGTTGAGGAATGGATGCGTATATACTCAATTGCTAAATCATATGGACTTAACCATATTCGTTTTCATTCCTGGTGCCCTCCCGAAGCAGCTTTCATAGCAGCGGACCGCTCCGGGATGTATTTGCATGTAGAAGCGAGTTCATGGGCCAACCAGGGCTCTGCTGTTGGAGATGGCAAACCAGTTGATCAATATATTTACGATGAAAGTGCCAGAATGATCCGGGAATATGGTAACCATCCGTCTTTTGTTATGATGGCCTATGGCAATGAGCCTGCCGGACAGAACAAGAATAAATATCTCGCAGATTACGTAAAATACTGGAAGGCTAAAGACAGCCGCAGATTGTTTACAACAGGTGCAGGCTGGCCTGTAATACCCGAAAGTGATTTTAACAGCACACCTGATCCACGTATTCAAGCTTGGGCAGAAGGACTGAAGAGTATCATAAATAGCCAGCCTCCTAAAAATGATTACGACTGGTCGAAGATTATCGCAAAGTGGCCTCATCCTACAGTAAGTCACGAAATTGGCCAGTGGTGTGTTTATCCGGATTTTAAAGAAATAAAGAAGTATGACGGCGTATTAAAGGCCAAAAATTTTGAAATTTTCCGTGATGAGCTTAACTCGAATGGAATGGGGGCACTTGCCGACAGCTTTCTGCTCTCTTCAGGAAAACTGCAGGTATTGTGTTATAAAGCAGATATTGAAGCTGCGCTGCGGACCCCAAACTTTGGCGGGTTCCAATTGCTTGATCTTCATGATTTTCCAGGCCAGGGCACAGCTTTAGTTGGTGTTCTGAATCCGTTCTGGGAGGATAAAGGATATGTTACCGCCTCAGAGTACAGCCGGTTTTGCAATGCTACCGTTCCGCTGGCCAGATTACCTAAAATGATCTATTTAAACAATGAAACCTTATCTATACCTATAGAAATAGCTCATTTTGGAGAAAAAATAATAACGGATGCAGTACCGGTATGGACTGTGAAAAACGCTGCAGGATCTGTTCTTTTTCAGGGAACACTTGCAAAGGTTACTATTCCTTTCGGAAATGCATTTAAATTAGGAAGTATAAATCAGTCGCTTTCCACAGTCACTGAACCCAGCCAGCTGAAGCTTACCGTGTCTGTTGGGGAATATGAAAATGCCTGGGATATATTTGTGTATCCGGCCTCATTACCTGCTGTTAACGAATCTATATATGTTACACAGGAGCTGGATGAGAAAGCATTACAATCTTTAAATAATGGCGGAAAAGTATTACTAACTATAAAAAAAGGTGCAATTAAAGCACAACATGGCGGCGATATTGAAATAGGTTTTTCCAGTATATTCTGGAACACGGCGTGGACAAAAGGCCAGGCGCCTCATACATTGGGAGTTTTGGTTAACCCTGAACATGCTGCTTTAAAATCCTTTCCAACTGAGTATCATAGTAACTGGCAATGGTGGGATGGCATGAGTCATTCTAATGCAATTAAGCTGGATGCGGTATCCCCTGGCATGGAACCAATTGTAAGGGTAATAGATGATTGGGTTACAGCACGGCCGCTAGGATTAGTATTTGAATGCCAGGTAGGCAAGGGTAAGCTGCTTTTTTCTGCCATTGATTTGATAACAAATGCAGATAAGAGGCCTGAAGCCAGACAGCTGTTATATAGCCTTAAAAACTATATGGCAACAAATAAATTCCAGCCGGAAGTAAAAGTAGAAGCAGTAAAAATTAAGGATCTGTTTAAATAGCAATCCATATTAAATCCAAAAACCATAGAAATAATTTAACATGTTCTTATGACAAAGACACCAATCAATTTCAATAACAGTTATATAATAGGGATCTCTTTCATTTCTGCCCTTGGTGGATATTTATTTGGATTTGATTTTGCAGTTATATCCGGAGCGCTGCCTTTTCTCCGTATAGAGTTTGGCTTGGATGCGTGGTGGGAAGGCTTTCTTACCGGTTCTTTAGCGCTCGGATGTATTGTGGGCTGCTTGCTCGCAGGGAATTTAGCTGACCGGTATGGCCGGAAACCGGGCTTAATGCTCGCGGCACTCATATTTGCCGTTTCATCCCTTGGTATGGCCTTCTCTTCAGGTTTAACATTTTTTATAACGATGCGGTTTGCCGCGGGCATAGGGGTAGGAATGGCATCCATGCTTAGTCCGATGTATATTGCCGAAATTTCTCCCGCAAGTATAAGGGGGCGTAATGTGGCTATCAATCAGTTAACCATTGTAATAGGGATATTGGTTACTAACCTGGTCAATTATTCATTAGCTGATAATGGGGCGGATGCCTGGAGATGGATGTTTGGTCTGGGAGTTGTACCTTCAGTATTTTTTTTGATAGGGGTGATCTGGTTGCCAGAAAGTCCGCGGTGGCTGGTAAAGGCCGGAAGGTTGGAACATGCGCAACGGGTTCTGAATAAGATCGGTAATCCTCAGTTCGTTGAATCTACTTTTAAAGATATTCAGGTTTCTCTTCAGGGAAATACTGCAAAACAATCCTATCGTGCCGTATTTGAGAAAAGTGTACGGCCTGCAGTAATTGTAGGAATCACGCTGGCTGTTTTTCAGCAATTATGCGGAATTAATGTAGTATTTAATTATACATCAACCATTTTTGAATCAGTAGGTGCAAACCTGGATCGTCAGTTGTTCGAAACGGTAGCCATTGGTATTGTTAATTTAGTATTTACCATTGTTGCTATGTACCAGGTAGATAAGCTGGGACGTCGTCCGCTGATGCTTATAGGATCGCTGGGCCTCTCAATAGTGTATGTAGTACTTGCTCTGCTGCTTCAAAATCATGCAGCCCCCGAGTGGGTGTCGGTGTTTGTGTTACTTGCAATTGCTATGTATGCAACATCATTAGCGCCGGTAACATGGGTTCTGATATCAGAAATATTCCCAAATAACATACGGGGAGTAGCCTCATCAGTGGCCATCGTTTCCCTTTGGGCTGCTTATTTCATATTGGTATTTACATTCCCGATACTGGCAGAAAAACTTGGAACGTATGGTCCATTCTGGTTGTATTCAGCAATTTGTTTAGTTGGCTTCATTTTTATTAAGAAGAAAGTTCGTGAAACTAAAGGGCAAACACTGGAAGAATTAGAAATAAATCTGGCAGGACATTGATCAGAATGCGGGTTTTGAGGTTTATCTGCACCGTGTAACAAAAATTAAATTATAGAAAAAAAACGAGCTGAGTGAGTCTTTTGCAAGAGTCTGGGAAGAAAAAG
>DASWTL010000224.1:0-4513 GCA_036402155.1 Sphingobacteriaceae bacterium
TAGCTGTCGTAATTGATGCCATTGCCTCCATTGTGGGGATCATACTCACATGCTTTGGATCTCCCGATCCAATAGACGAGACTATTAACGTATACTCAAGTTCAGATATTAACTCAGTGAATCCTCTTCCTGCGCAATTCAAGAGGGTAGAGATAAGTGAGGGAGGGGGTACGAATGGAAAAACCATTCAAACTTTTACAAGCCCCGATGATCCAGACGTGCCTTCATTGTGGTTGCCGCAGAATCCGATTCTTTCAATGCAACAGCGATTTGCCATATACGCGTATGGATTGCCAAAAACCACATCTATTTTTGATGCCTCCAATAATAAAGTAAAAGAAATAGAAAATATCTATGAGTTCAGGTTCAGGATGTATGGTGATGTGAAAATGGAGAACTCAAAATATCTATCGTGTAAATGTCTCGTATTGAAATCTTATTCTCAAAATGATGTTTCCTGGGCGACAGAGGATTTTTATAATAACTCCGCGCAATTCGTAAAAAATGACGTGGGAACTGATCTTAAAGCCAGACTTTATAATATTTATTCAGGGCGAGCTGAGTTAATTACCACACTTGAAAGAACTTATAAACCTGGAGGTGTAAATACTTTTGTAGAGGCAAAAACAGAGTATACCTATAAAGAATCAAATTACCAGATTGCTTCAGTTACTGTTACGCAAAGCAATGGCGACAAACAGGTAAATGAGGTAGGCTATAGCGCAGACTATTCTTCAGGTGTGATGCAGACACTTCAAAGCAACAATATACTCACCGCGCCAGTTTATAAGCGGTCATACGTGTTGAAATCAGGTGAATTTAACCGGAAATTACTGCATGAGTCTGTTACCGAATATACAACTGTGCCTAATGGAGATATAAGGCCTGGTAAAATACTTGAGCAACGTTTCAGCGCTCCAGCTTCAACGTTTTCGCTGTACCAGGGTCCTGGAAATCCCACAAATCCTTCTTACGTTGAAGTCCAGTCATTTTTTTACAACAATGCCAGTAAGCTGGCTGGGATAAAAGACGAGGGCAACCGTTCTATTATAAATATTTTTGACTACGATAATAAGTACGTTGTTGCTTCTGTTATTAACGCGAATGCCAATGCTTTAGATAAGTCGGCATATACTAGTTTCGAGACTAATTCGTTTGGTGGATGGAGCCTGAGCGGGACTGCGGCATACAGTTTAAATTCAGTAACCGGTGGAACTGCGTTTATTTTATCTGCTGGCAAAAGTCTTACTACTTCGTTAACAATCGGGAAAGCACATATTATTTCATTCTGGGCAGACAATCCCCTGTCGGTTTCTGGAGGAACGCAAATAAAATCTGGGCAGGTTATTAATGGCTTTACGTACTATGAATACAGAATTCCTTCAGGAGGCGGGTCTGTTTCCGTGCAGGGTAGTGCAGCCATTGATGAGTTGAGGTCATATCCTGAATCTGCCAGAATGCGTACGGTTACCTACGATCCAATAATTGGGAAGACGTCTGAATGCGATGAGAACAACAGGGTTACTTACTATGAGTATGATGAGCTAGGGCGTTTGCGTTTTGTTAAAGATGAATACAGGAATATCGTTAAAATGTATGAATACAATTCCGCGACATATAAATCTAGCGGTTGTACCCCTCTTTATACCAACAAGGCCATCACAGAATATTTTCGAACCAGTTGCGGAACTGGTTATGAAGGTACGCTTGTTCCGGTCACTATTCCAGCCGGGAAATATTCTTCGGCTGAGAGCCAATACCTCGCGGATCTGAAAGCGGAAATGGAACTAGTCAATGAAGGGCAGACGAGAGCTAATCAGCAAGGGTCATGTATTCCTCTCTACGGAAATGATGCGAGGTCTGTAACATTCACCAAAGGAGGGTGTGCAATTGGAAGTATAGGATCCACCGTCACATACACGGTGCCTGCAAACACCTATTTTTCGAAGGTCGACAAAAACGACGCAAACAGGATCCGCGATGAAGACATCGAAGCGAATGGCTATTCATTTGCAGAAAAAACCGGCACATGTACAACTACGACGGAACCAATATGGGAAAGCGCTTCGCCTGCGGTGTATTCATGTCAGAAAAACGGAAGTAACCAAAATACGGGCACTCAGCTAATCCAGGTTACAGATGTCAATCCTAATAGCCCCACTTACAATACAACAGAGTGGAAGGATGCCGGTGTCAATACTACAGCATGTCCTGTACCACCACCGCCAACGTGCGACCCTGGAGTTTGTAATAAGCCATTCATGAAATGTGTTAACAATCAATGTGAAATAGGAGTGTATGAAGAGTACGCTACCAATAACAATAATATATGCACGATTACAAAGGGCTATAGATTCTCGGATGGTTCCTTTAAAGTGACGAGTACCGTACAAACACCGGGACAATGTCCATAGTCAACCCCAATTCCCTGATCTAATGAAAAAGATGATGAACCATAATAAAATATTAAAGCGGGTTTTATTGACCTACCTGGTCGTGACGGCATGCTTAGCAAATGCGTATGCTCAAAATGGTGTATATAATATTGCGCCGGTCAATGGCAAGTATCATTACACTGCCTCAGAAACTCCTGACAAGCTCGTTCCCTATCTTGTAACATCGATAGGTTCCTACCAATGGGAATCTTGCGATTCTCCAAACGGAACGTTTGCCCCAATAGGAACAAACCAGGAATATATATTTAACGCGCCCCTTACGAAAACGATGTATTTTAGATGTCGTTACCAGATGTTGCCAGGGTTTACTCCGGTATACTCTAACCTGGTTAAGTTATCCCTTGTTTCTGATGATTGGGAAGATCTAAACTATGTCAGGCGGCATGACGTAATGGTGGCAGGAATAACTACCTGGCAGGCTGTGGATAATCTCCCTATAGGACAGAAGTTAGAAACTACCACATATCTGGATGGACTGGGAAGAAATATACAGGAGATAAGTAAGGAAACAGCGACGCCTTCAGCATCCAATCCGAACTTATGGGGTGATATTACAACATTCTCTGCATTTGATGCTTTTGGGAGAGAATCAAAAAACTATCTTCCTTATACCACTACGGGCAGCATGGGCAAATATAAGCCAACCGCAGCAAGTGATCAGCAGGAGTATTATACCGCAGTTTATAATGAAACTTCACCTTTTAGTGCCACCTCATTTGACAACAGTCCTCTTAATAGAGTATTGAATATTAAACTTGCAGGAACCTCGTGGGCGGCCAGTAGTGGTAAAACGATGGCATATGAAATAAATGATATTACAGAAAACGTTCAAAACTTTAGTATAGGGTACACCAGTGGAGCAACTCCTATTTCACTGGGAGCGTATGCTGGTAACACGCTATACAAAAGCTTATATACAGATGAGAATGGAAAAAAAGTAATCGAATATAGCAATAAAGCCGGTCAGCTCATTTTGAAAAAAGTGCAATTGGATGATGCGCCAACGGTTGCTCATACAGGATGGATTTGTACATATAATATTTATGACGATTTTGGTCTTTTGAGATATGTCATTCAGCCTGAGGCAGTAAAATATCTGGACGCAAATGGCTGGTCATTCTCGGGGACAAATGGTACCCAGGTGTTAAATGAATTATGCTCCAGGTATGAGTATGATGATAAACAAAGAAATGTTGTAAAAAAATCTCCGGGTGCAGAAGAATTATATCTCCTATACGATCAGCGTGACCGCGTTGTATTCATGCAGGATGGCAATCAAAGGGCGAAAACTGTTCCGGAATGGACAGCTAATTTATATGATGACCTTGACAGATTAACTGTTATAACACTTTATCAAACAAGTAAAACAAGAACTCAGCTTGCTGCGGATATAGCTAATGCGGCAGTTAGCAGTATAATCACTATCAATAATCCCACGGCTGCTATTAACGACCTCATTATTGACAAGCGTGAGGTTGGTACCACCAATTACGCGGCACGGACGAATATCGAGATCGTGGCTGGTTTTGAGAGCGAAGCGACGGGTGATTTTGTTGTAGAAATTAATGCAACGGCTGTAAGCCAGCCTGTAAATGTTACGACCACAACCTACAAAAATCCAATCGGCAGCGCCGATCTGAATAACCCTTCTATTAGCACCGTAGTAAAATATTTATTTTACGACAATTATAATTATAGTGAAGCGAAAGCCTTCAGGACCGATTTCGATAATGCTCTGGCTTATACGACCGGCGATCCAATAGCGACAACAAGTCGGACCTTTAATATGGCCACAGGTAGCATGGTGCGTGTCTTAGGGACAGAAACGTTTCTGACAACCACTTATCACTACGATGAAAAAGGCCGGTCAATCCAAATTCTTGAAGATAATATTAAGAGTGGCCAGGATATTACCACGATGCAATATCAGTTCGACGGGCGCCTGTTAAGCACAAATACCAAACATACTGCGGCCGGCTCTGATTACTATGGCTACAGTATAGTTACTAAAAACGTCTTTGATAAGATAGGCAGGGTAACGAGCATCGAAAAGAAAT
>DASWTL010000225.1:0-3989 GCA_036402155.1 Sphingobacteriaceae bacterium
ACGCCATCTATCCATTGAACATTTGCACTGTTATCATCACCCAGGATCCCCCAAGATCCCCTGATCTTCAGATTATCAAGAAAAGAGACGTTGTTTTTAATAAATGATTCCTCAGAAACACGCCATCCGGCCTGTACACCCGGGAAAAAGCCCCACCGGTGACCAGGAGCAAAACGAGAGGAACCCATATAACTAAAGCTCCCCTCAACTAAGTATTTGCCCTTGAAATCATAATTTAAACGGCCAACAACATTCTGGGTAGCGTATGGATAAAATGTGGAACTGGTACTGGAATTAACCGCCTGCACACTGGCATCGCCTGCATACAATTCATCTACTGCATCAATTGAAAAATTCCTGGATCCGTTAAGCGTATTTATTCCATTATTGTTCTGGATCTGCTCAAACAATGCCAATCCTTTAAAATGGTGAACACCAAACGTACGGTCATAATTTAAAGATGTCTGTATTTGTGCGATCGTTTCTTCAGTAAATGTACTGGCTAACCTTGATGGAGCGTTAGCTGTAACAGGGTTATAAGCTTCCGGCGTGGTAGCGGTTGCCGGAACATAGTTATACAGGTTAAACTTCTTTCTCCAGTTTTTATCGAACCTGTTTTTATAGTCATAACTGAACATGGTTCCGGCCTTTAAACCTTCAATAAATGGGACCGTATAATTTAGTAAAAGGCTTCCCTGCAATGACCGGAAATTATTTATAGTGTAGCCTGAATAGTCGGCGTCCGATTTTGCAAGCGGATGTGATGCATCATCCAGGCTTTGTAAATAGGCAGGATTGTTATTGGCATAAACGGGCAGATCAGGTCTGTTTTGCCATAACCCTTTAATAATATCATCAGAGTTGGTATTCCCTGGTTGTTGTCTTTTATCCTGAAATCCGCCAAGCAGCACCTGGGCTTCGAGATTTTTGGTTATCTGGGTGGTAATGTTCGACCGGAAGTTATAGCGTTTATAAAATAAATCACCGGTTTTAAATAACCCCTCTTCGTCCATATACCCAAAGCCGGCATAATATCTTAATTTTTCATTGCCTCCGCTTGCGCTGATATCATGCTTTATTACCGGAGAGGACTTTCTTAATCCAACATTGATCCAGTTGGTATTCGGACGCGTTCCATCCTGAAATTCTTTAAGCGCCTGGGCATTGAAAGTAGGAGTTCTTGTCCGCGTTTCGGTGGCACGGTATTGCGTATTGAAGTCCTTTTCATTTGTGATAGTAGCCCATTCAAATGAGGACATATTTTCAGGAGAATTGGTTATTCTGGCTAACCCGTAAGTACCTGAATAATTCAGATCAACCTGCCCGGTCTTTCCCTTTTTTGTTGTGACCAAAATAACTCCATTTGCCGACTTAGCTCCATAAACCGCTGCTGATGCATCCTTCAGGATAGAAATGCTCTCAATATCATTCGGATTAAGCCTGTTAAAATCACCCCTGGGAACACCATCGATAATAACCAAAGGTGAACCGAAACCCCGGATATCAAATGATGTATTGTAGGTTCCCGGTTCGCTTGTACGCTGAATAACCCTTAATCCGGGCAGTTTACCCGTTAGCATATTCACCATATTCGACTGAACAGAAGTATTTAATTGTTCAGAACTGATGCTGGTTACAGCGCCGGTTAACGTTTCCTTCTTCTGATTTCCAAATGCCACCACAACCACTTCAGTTAGTGATTTAGAATCTTCAACTAACTGTACATTGATGGTACTGCGGCCATTAACTTCCACTTCCTGTGTAAGAAATCCAATATAAGTAAACACCAGGGTGCCTTTGTCGTCCGGAATATTAATGGAAAACCTGCCATCGGTATCTGTACTGGCTCCAATGGAAGTTCCTTTTAACTTAACACTTACCCCCACCAGCGGCTCTCCTGCTACCGAGGTAACTTTTCCGGTTATTACAGAGGCTGCTGCATTATTTTGGTCAATCGATTTAATAATGATCACCTTGTCTACCACTTCAAATGTAAGCGGCTGATCCCGCAGCACTTTCTTCATTACCTCCTCAATAGACTCATTGTGAGTGATTACCCGGATATTCTTTTTCAGATTAACATAGTCCTGCCTGTAGAAAATAGTATAGTCGGTACTCCGTTCTATTTCCTTGAACATTTCCTTAACGGTAGTGTTCGGCTTACTAAAGCTGAACGTACTTTGCGAATAAACAGCTGCATGCAACTGCATTATTCCAGTAAAAAAAATGAGCGTAATAAGCTTCATAGCTTTAGGGGTTATCCGCCATAAATACATGACGAATGAATCATTCGTAAAAAAATTCATAAATTTGATAAGTTAATTAGTTAATACTGCGTTTTCCCAAGCAAAGGGTATTAGCTATTACATTACCGGGGATGTTAGAGCATCCCTGGTTTATTTAAGGGTTATTCGTATCCGTTCACCATATCAGCGTATTTAGTTTATGTTATTGATTAGTTAATTTTTGGTTTATTTAACATCAGACTTTACTTCTCACTTACCACAACCGTACGTCCGTTTATCTGGTAATTAATAGCTGTTGTAGCCTTAATTATATTCATCACTTTAGTAATACTTTCTACATTACGAAAACTTCCGGTATACTTATACTCAAGCAGATCTTCGTCCTGAAACACCATTTCAACATCATACCGCCTTTCTATGATCTTGGCAAGTTCTTTAAAAGATGTTTCCTCAAACACCAGGAAATCATCCTTCCAACCATTGTATAGTTGTATCTGAGATTCGTCTATTGCAAGCACTTTAACACGTTCGGGATTGTTACCAGTACCGTTATATTCTGAAACAGCATCATATTTGCTATCGTCTTCAAGCCGGGAGTTTATTTTTAACACCTGCTGCTTTTCCAGGAATACCTTGCTGTTCTCTTCATCATGTTTTGATATTTTCCCTTCAACAGAAATTTTTCCCTCAATAACCGTTGCTTCAAACGAAGGATCGTCTGAATAGGCCTTTATATTAAAGACCGTTCCAATATCACGAATAGTAAAATGCTTGGTCTTTACCAGGAACGGTATTTTCTTCTTGCTTTTTGCAATATCAAAATAAGCTTCGCCATCCAGGTAAATGGTTCGTGACGTTTTTCCAAAATCGGCGCTATATCTTACCTGGCTGCCTGAATTTACCCAGACAACGGTAGCATCCGGCAGTACCAGTTTTCGCGGAACGCCATTTGAAACATTGATCTTATGCCAAACCTGCGGTTTTTCGTATTGCTGAGAATAGAAATACAAGCCTGCTGCGCTGATCAAAACTAAAATCGCAGCTATTTTTGACCAGCTTAATAAACGTTTGTACAGGGTTTTCTGGCCGCCTGATGTATTTTGTAAAAACAAATGATAAGCCTGTTGTGCATCTACCAAATCCGGCTCAGCATGAAGAGAATTGTGCCAGGTATCATATAATTCAATATAATAATCCTCATTTTCCTTACTCATACTGATCCATTGCTTAACCGCAGCTGTTTCATCATGATTAGCCTGGCCAGCAATGTATTTTACAACAAGATCTTTTATTTCGTTATTCATGTTATGGTTCTAAGACAACCAGGGCAAGCTATACCCCCAAAGCGGTTGCACATTTTTTTAATTTTTAGAAAAAGAGAGAATAAATGGAGTGCTTTAGATATTTGCGCAGCCTTTCAAGAGCAATGGTCATCTGCCGCTCTACGGTTTTCTGGGATATATTCAGGCGTTGAGCTATCTCCTTATTCTTTAAATGCTCGAACCGGCTAAGTTTAAAAACTTCTTTACACTTTTCCGGAAGCTTCTCAATCGCTTTTTTTGCCTGATCTTCCAGCTCTTTTGTAAGATATGGGTTCCAGCTCTGATGATAATCATCAAGCAGATTATTCCTGATTAAGTAACTGATATATGCATTTTCAACCTTCTTGTGTTTAATAAAATTTAAACACCGGTTCTGTGTCATTTTATACAAATATGCCTGGATTGAGGAACTGATCACAAA
>DASWTL010000226.1:0-3140 GCA_036402155.1 Sphingobacteriaceae bacterium
CTTCCCTTAAGCCGACAAGAAATTGTAAAGCATTTGGCAATCATCCGCGATTCTGCTTCTGCTTTGAATTCTATTGAAAAGGCAGAGCTTGAGTTTTATGAAAAGGAATACTCCGAGTTTAATCCGGGAAACCCGGATACTACGATCTTTGCCAAAAAAGATAGTTACGGCAGGTTTGGATTTCTGACTGCCCGGAATAATGGGTTTATGGGGCGAGCCGAACCGGTGGCAGCCTTCGAAACCAGGCAAGGCCGCGAAAAAAGCATCCTGAAATCGGTAAAGGGACTTCAATTCTGGGGGCATGCCGGTAAAAGGTGGGGTTTCCAGGCATATTTTACAGAAATAACCGAAAGCGGAAATGGTATTGATACCATTAAACAGTTTACCAATGAACCTGGTATAATAAGAACGGCCAATATAAAGAAAGATGCCAAATCATTAAATTATACCAATTTCAGGGGCAGCCTTACCTACAACTGGAACAATGGCTCTGTAAGTATCGGCCATGATAATTTATTATGGGGTTATGGTGAAAACGGCCACATGGTTTTATCAGACAAAGCGCCAGCATACCCTTTTATCCGGCTGGACTATCAGCCATTAAAATGGCTGAGCTTTAATTATGCCCACACCTGGTTACACTCCGGATTGATCGATTCTGCACGAACATACGCTAAAGGGAATTCCGTATACGGAAATGTAAGGGAAATATATGTTCAGAAGTATATGGCCACCCATAGCCTGAACTTCTTCCCAATAAAAGGGCTGGCATTAAGTATTGGCGAATCAATGGTGTATAGCGACCGTATTGAGGCCGGTTATCTGATCCCGATAATGTTCTTTAAAGCTTATGACCAATATGCAAGCAGGTACAAGATTTCTACCGGTTCTAACGGTCAATTCTTCTTCCAGGCGAGCTCAAGAAACCATATTCCGAAAACACATCTCTATGCAAACCTCTTTATTGATGAGATCAGGGTATCGGAAGTGTTTAACAAAGAAAAAAACAGGAACCAGGTAGGCTTTAACATTGGCGCGTCTGTTATCGATATATTGATACCTTATACCACCTTTGGGCTAGAGTATACGCGAATTAATCCTTTTGTATACCAAAACCTGGTCCCGGCACAGAATTATACTAACCAAAACTATTTCCTGGGAGACTGGATAGGACAAAATGCCGATCGGGTAACGGCGTGGATAAAATACAACCCAATACCGCGTCTTATGACCGAGGTCCAGCTAAATTATATCCGCAAAGGACCTGACGGTAATATTGAAGATCAATACTATGCAGAACCCCAACCGAAATTTCTTGCAAACCCATTTAATGTTCAGAAACAATTGATGTTCGATATAAAATATGAGATCATACATCAACTGCGGGTTTATGGGTCTTACCAGCATCAGGGTGGTATTATTCGCCCTGAACTACAACCCAAAGCAGTACCGAATGAATTCAGGTTTGGGGTTTCTTATGGGTTTTGAAACGGATTTTACAACCCTCCAAACCTAGCGGCTTAAGAAAAGGAGACCTGCACCTTCAGCCATGCAACGAGTGCAGGCAGAACCCTGCGCTCATTTTCCCGTTTGATAAAGAAACGGATATCTTTATACTAAACTATGGAAAATATATGCCCATAAACCATTTTTCAACCTTAGCATCAATATCTTATATTTGCACAACATTTTCCATTTTGACTCCATGCGGATAAAATACTTTCTCATTATATTCACCACTTTACTCCTGTATCTTTCGGGCAGTGCGGTTTCTCAAACCATTCCCCTAAGTCAATTGAAAGAAGTAAAGGTCAACCAACTTAGTGACGCCCAGATTACTGAAGCTTGGAAAAAAATCCAGGAACTGGGTATATCTGATCAGGACGCATATAAGCTTTTGGAGCAAAAAGGAATGGATCCGATAGAGGTCGAGAATTTCAAACAACGGGTATCTATACTGGGATTGAGTACTTCCGGTGAAAAAAAAGCATCAATCAATAAAAAAGAAGACATTGATTTCTCAAGAGACACCATGAATGTGGTAAAAAAGCCGGTTCAAAAAGCCCCTTCTGTAAGTCCCGGAACAGGTTTAACTATTTATGGCGCCGATTTTTTTAATCAAAGTAATATTCAGTTCCAACCAGACTTTAATGTAGCAACCCCAAAAGGATATGTTATTGGCCCAGGTGATGAACTCATCATACTCCTCACTGGGTTGAATGAGAGCAGTGTACGCTCAAAAGTGAGTCCGGAAGGCAATGTCCAAATACCGTATGCAGGCCTTGTTTATGTGAATGGATTTACCATAGAGCAGGCTTCGGTCCTGATCAGAAACAAAATGTCAGTAGTATACCCTGCACTTCGCAGCGGGCGGTCCCAGGTAACTGTAAATCTGGGAAACACACGCGCAATACAGATTACCCTTGTAGGCGAGGTAAAAACCCCGGGATCTTATACCCTGTCATCTTTAACAACTTTATTTAACGCTTTATATCATTCCGGCGGGCCAACGATCAATGGTTCCTTAAGAAATATCGAGATCATTAGAAATAACCGGGTATACCGCGTTGTAGATTTTTATAAATTCCTCCAGGAGGGTTTAATGGATGGGAATATTCGATTAGAAGATCAGGATGTGATCAACTTCCCGGTCTACAAGAAACGGGTAGCTATTAGCGGTGAGGTTAAAAGGCCTGCGATTTATGAATTAAAATCAGAAGAAACACTTGATGACCTGATTCGCTATGCAGGTGGATATACGGATATTGCTTATAGAAGTATCGCAAAAATTGATCAGGTAAATGAACTTGAACGCGAGGTAAAAGATATTCCATCAAACCTTTTCCGTGATTTTATTCCCCGGAATGGAGATCAGGTCAGTATCGGTTCCATACAGAACCGTTATGCCAACAGGGTGACACTTGAGGGAGCCGTCAATCGTCCGGGTGTATATGAACTTAGTGCAGGTTTAAGTCTGGCCGGTTTAATAAAAAAAGCGGAAGGTATAAAGCCTGAAGCATTTATGGATCGGGGATATATCAAACGGACGCTCCCTAATCTCGAAAAAGAATTTATTTCGTTTAATCCCGGAGCAATAATAAACGGACAAACCGATATCCCTTTAATGAGGGAAGACTCAA
>DASWTL010000227.1:0-9911 GCA_036402155.1 Sphingobacteriaceae bacterium
TTGATTATTAACGGCTATTATCTTTACGTGATGATCTCCGGCTTTAAAGGTATATTCAGCAGGTTCTGATGAAGGGACCAATGCCGAGAATTCCAATAAACCCGATGAAAGTATCCTGAAGTTTTGTGTTTTATTTGAAAACGTTGTTTCGGGGGGAACATTAAAATACAACCGGGCGGGTGTACCTGAAGAACCATAAACTATCAGTGTAGTAGTATTCTTCTGAGGGACGATAGCATAGATCTTGGTTGGCGCCCAGGTTAGTTTAATATGTTCGTTTAATGCAAAATTCTGTACTACAGGCATAATTTCTCCGGGAGCAAGCCTGATTGGATCTGAATCTGGAAGATCAAAGCTTGCAGGTGCTATCAGCTTTGTTTCAATGGTCCCTGCAGCAGGATTATCAACGAAGGTGATTGTTCCGGCTGTGCTATAGCGTGCCGTGATAACCAAAGACGTATCAGAAGCCGACGATATATCCTGGCTGCCCGTTGCATCTGCGCTGTTTGCCAGAATGTCCTGGAAACTGCGTGCAAACCATGCAGCCCGTTTAAAACCATAATAACTCGGCCTGAGATCCCCGGCCTGTCCAATTGATGCACCATAATCGTACGAAGCAGCCATGTCCCTGTCATTATTATAGTCGAAGTTTGAGCCGCCATGTGCCATGTAAACATTATAACCATTACCTCCTCTGGCAATAATTTTCCATGTCCGGCGATCATAAATAGTTGAATCCTGTGGCTGTGGCCCATAATTTGAAAACCAAATGCCCCAGTATTCAGTAGAGAACCACGGATTTGGCCGTTTGGGGTCATCCAGACTTTTCAGATTTCCTGCGGGGTCGTTACCGGGATGCAGGCCGCTGAAAAAATAAGGCACCTGTAAGCCAAGGGAAACTGTTTTGTCTATTAAAAACCGAAAATAATCATTTGGAACTATGGTACCCCAACTAGCCCGATGCTCATTCTCCAGCTGTACCATAATCACCGCACCGCCATGGTTAACCTGGTTGGCAGCTACTATTGGAATAAGCTTGTTAAAAAAATTCCCTACAGCAGTCAAGAATTGGGGATTGTTCTCGCGCACCCTTAGTCCCGGTTTAAACTTTAACCAGATGGGAAAACCACCTAATGTCCACTCGCCGCAATAATAAGGGCCTACCCTGACAATGGCATACATGCCCATTTTTTTAACGAGTTTTAAAAAAGCATTTAAATCCTGGTCGCCTGAAAAATCAAATTCCCCCTCCGTGGGTTCGTGATAATTCCAGAATGTATAAATCTCGACAGTATTATATCCACCTCGTTTTAATTTCAATAAGCGATCATACCAAAGTCCGCGCGGAACCCGTGCATATTCAATCCCTGCAGAAACAACAAAGGTTCTTTTACCATTAATGATGAACCCTTTTTTATCAAAGTCGATAAATGGTTTGGCCTGTTGGGCAGGAGGAAAAATATGATCATTTCTGGAAATAGTTATTCCAGTGCCTGTTTGTGCGGATGTAATTTGCACAATAAAAAGCGACAAAAAAGCATATAAAATTTTATTCAGAACAAACAGTTGTCTCATCATGAGTATCGTTCTAAGAGGCTACGAATACTACCCCATAAACGTGTTGTTCAGTTTGATCCGGTTGGAATTCCGGAAACTTAACCTGACAATCCTAAATTTATTTATAAAAAAACAGGAGACAAACCTTTTGAAGTCCGTCTCCTGCTCTTATTTTTCGTGTAAATTAAACTCCACTAAGTTTCCACGGCGCTCTGTACTCCCGTTTAACGTATTGGTTTACTTCATCCACATTGGTAACTTTCATATTCTCGGCATCCCAAACCAAGTTTATACCACGGGTAGGATACACTTTACGAGTTTTGCCATTTGCTGCGGGAACTTCAGTAAATAAGTCATGTCCTCTAATTGCCAGATTACACATTAACATGGCTTCTGACAATAATGCTGCCTTATCAAAGGGAGAACTGGTTTCCATATTTCCATAACCGGCCAGACAAGCTTCAACCCACTGGGCATAATGTCCGGCCGCCTGATTTGGAACTCTCTTATATTTTTGAGGTACATTTACTTCGTCCATTCGTGAAACCGGTAAAAGACGCGCATTAGCCGCATAGCAATTTGCCATCATCTTCCCTTTAGTTCCGATAAAAAGCATACCACCATCACCACCACCAAAACGCTCGGATGGATCTAACTCTTCAGGACGTGGAGGCTGAATTCCACCATCCATCCAATGTATCTTTACAGGACCCTGGGTTTTTGGTGTCTTTGGAAAGGTCATGATGCTGTAGTTTGCTGCAGGACCGGTTTCAGGGAAGTAACCGGATCCACTGGAACTGGTTTGAACTTCAGAAACATACTGCAGACCCAGAACACTCATTGGAGCTTCAATAAAGTGAGCTCCCATGTCGCCAAGTACGCCTGTACCATATTCCCACCATCCTCTCCAGTTAAAAGGCACAACATCAATACCTCCTTGTGATGCAGGAGCCGGGAATGGTTTTTCAGGAGCAGTACCCTGCCAAAGATCCCAGTTTAATGTAGGTGGAGGAGTAGCTGTTTTTGTCGGCCAGTTCATATTACCTTGTGGCCATACGGGTCTGTTAGTCCAGATTTGCACTTCACTTACATCACCAATAATACCGGCATCAAACCATTCTCGCATTTGTCTTACGCCATCATTTGATGAGCCCTGGTTACCCATTTGAGTTACTACTTTATGTTTTTTAGCGAGATCCGCCAATACCCTTACTTCATAAACATCGTGTGCCAGAGGCTTTTGTATCCAGCAATGTTTACCTAATACCATAGCAGCTGAGCCAACAACAGCATGAGTGTGATCCGGTGTTGAAACAGAAACAGCATCAAATTTCTTATGCTCTTTATCAAACATCTCTCTCCAGTCTACATAGCGCTTGGCTTTAGGATATGTAGAGAAAGCTTTTGCGCCACGTTTTTCATCAACATCGCATAAAAACGCCATTTTAGCCTTACCACTCCCCATAAAACCGGATATATCACTATCCCCTTTTCCACCAACACCTACAGCAGCAATGTACAGGGTATCACTTGGTGCAAGGAAACCTCTTCCAAGCACATGACGGGGAACAATGGTAAAGCCGGCAAGCGCTACTGCACTGCTTTTTACAAATGCTCTTCGTGAGCTACTAGAAACTTTCTTTTGTTTTTTTTCCTTCATTTTATATGATTTGGTAGTTTATATCTATTATTCAGGCCGGAATCAGCAAGTGAAATTACATATCCGATTGGTAAAAATATACTTTTTGATCAATCCGGCATAAAATCTGCCCAAAATATCAGATAATATAACTGAACAAACTTATCATTTAGTATAATGAAGAATTAACCAAACAAATCGCTGCTCAGATACCGGTCACCACGATCGCACACAATAAATACAATGACCCCTGAATCCAATTCCTTCGCCAGTCTGATTGCTGCTGAAGCCGCTCCTCCACTACTCATACCTGCAAAGATACCTTCTCTTTTAGCCAGCTCCCGGGTCATCATAACAGCTTCATTTTGAGATATATCCATAATTCGATCAACACGAACCGGATCAAAAATCTTTGGCAGGTATTCAACCGGCCACCTGCGAATACCCGGAATAGAAGCTTCCTCTGTGGGCTGACATCCAACAATCTGTATTTGCGGATCCTGTTCTTTAAAAAACATCGAACTACCCATGATGGTTCCGGTTGTGCCCATAGCGCTCACAAAATGCGTGATACTACCATTCGTGTCGCGCCATATTTCAGGAGCTGTAGTTTTATAATGAGCAAGGTAATTATCCTTGTTTGCAAACTGATCAAGCATGAAATAATCACCTGTAGCTGATTTTTGTTCAGCATAATCCCGGCAGGCCTCAATACTATCAAGCAGAGTTACCTTCGCGCCAAAAGCCTCCATGGTTAATGTACGCTCGCGGGTTGAGGTTGATGGCATAACCAGTTCGATATCCATTTTAAACAATGAGGCAATCATGGCCAGGGCTATTCCGGTATTGCCACTGGTAGCCTCAATCAAACGTGTGCCGGGTTTGATATCACCTCTTTCCAGCGCGCTGCTTATCATATTAAATGCAGGACGGTCCTTTACGCTCCCTCCAGGATTGTTTCCTTCCAGCTTGGCGTAAACAGTAACATTCTTATTCGGATTAAGATCTTTTATTTCTACAAGTGGCGTATTACCTACTATATCAATTATTCCTGCCATTTTATTTTATTTTTGCCGCTCTACAACCTTTATTTCGGCGGTATGGTAAACCATCGAACCAGATGGAACACTCTTGGTAAGCCACACATTACCTCCAATTATACTATTATGCCCGACCACGGTATTGCCTCCTAATATAGTTGCCCCGGAGTAAATAACCACCCTGTCTTCAACTGTAGGATGTCGTTTTACTGATGCCATGGATACATCCACACTTAAAGCTCCTAATGTTACTCCCTGGTATATTTTTACATATTTTCCGATGATGCAGGTTTCTCCTATAACTACTCCGGTTCCATGGTCGATACAGAAGTATTCGTCAATCTCCGCACCCGGATGGATATCAATTCCGGTTTTAGAGTGTGCATACTCGGTAAGTATACGAGGGAGCAGCGGAATTTTAAGTTTTAACAGCGCATGCGCTATACGATAAAAACAAATTGCTAAAAATCCCGGGTACGCCCGTACCACTTCAAACTGAGTTTTAGCTGCCGGATCTCCCGATAAAATTGCCGAGACATCCGTATTTAAAACGCGGTATAATTCGGGAATATTTTCAAAAAACTGTCTAGCTTTCAGAGGGTTATCACAATCCTGACATGCTGTGGTAGCCTGTAAAAGTTCCAGCAGCTGTTTTTCGAGATCAATAAATTCATTATTTAGATCATCGGTTGAGGGTGAAACTATTTTGTTGTGTTCGGGATATAAAAGATAGATGATCCGTAATGCCCATTCAGCTATGATTGCGTTGGAGGGCACTGTATCTACCTGTTGCTGTTTGTTCCAAAGATTGGTGAGGAACTCTGAATTCATATCGCTAAATTTATACCTTACCCTTATTCCAAAAGTCAGTAATAAATTCGTTTGTTATAAGGATTTAAGCATGTAAAAGTAATAAAATTCTGCCGCCGGCTGTTATCAACTTATTTTATGACATCTAATAAATATTATCATAAAAAAAGTGTTCCATTTCCTGCTATAAAGCTTTTATCCGGGTAAAACAAATGCCGGGCCTACCCTCTTTTTCCCGTACCCATGCAGCAAGCAACCCATCTTTTACCGGAACCAATACCGCATGATGATCTGAATATTTTCCTTCTGTAATTGTTAATGTTCTTTCGGCTTTCTCTCCATTAATTACTCGTAATATAATTTTAGTCCCGGTAGCCTCTTCATGATGATCCATTCCGCTTGGAGAATGCTTTTCATTAGCTTTCTCGGTATGTTTATGGCTATCGTCCGAAGCCTCTTCATAGATCACTGCCAGTTTTCCATCAGGCAATACAATCATCTGCGGATGACGACCGCTGGTGGTTAGAAGTTTCCGTTCATTAAAATCAGTACCATTTACCGAGGTCCTGGAATAATACAAGCCGGGTGTTCCACCGGCAGTGTACCAAACTGCATTTAACCCATTTTTTGCTACTGCCAGTGAGGGACCTGTATGCGGACAGCCATCTATAGACCAGTTATCTTTACTTATCACCTTTTCGGATGTAAACGTTTTACCGTTATCGTTTGAACCTGTATAAACTATATCGCGCACCTGCTTATTGGTTAATGTTTCCGGAAACAGTATACTGCGGTAGGCCAGGTGAATATTGCCCTGCATATCAGTCAGTAAATCAGTCCTGCAACATTCGCAGGTGTTTTTATTCACGCAGGTATCTCTCTTAAAACCGGCCCCTTTCTGTGTGGCCGAGTAAAAAATGGCTGAACCTTTCAATGTTTTCTTATAGCGTCCGTCAAGCCAGATAGCGCCAACTTCCCCATTTTTCAATGTAGAAACATCAAAATATCCTCTTCCATAGGCATGAGCAGTATCTGAATGAAGATATTGCGCAGGCGACCAGTTTAAACCTTTATCACGGGACATGCTGTAACAGATTGCACCGGCAAAAGGATTTTTTTCATTATTAAATCGCCTGGCGAAAACAGCCATCACTGTTCCATCTGATTTAAAAGCCACTTTATTCATACTCTCTGAAGATGACTTGGTACCGGCTGAAACCGAAATAACTACTGGTTCACTAAACTTATCGGTATCTGAATCATAAATGGCATACATCAATCTGTTAAGTGAATCTGCCGGATCTTTTGATGTCCATGCTAAAACAGCATTTCCCAAATGATCAGTAGTTAAAAAAGGTGCAGTTTCTTCTAAACCAAGGCCGCTTATATTTTGTACATCATATTTCTCAGTAGAGGACCTGCAGGAGCCCATCATGAAAATAAGCAAATACAAAGCAGAGAGTTGAAATATTCTTCTCATAAAGGTTGTTAACTAATCTGTTTCAGAGACTGGTGGGTAAACTTTATTTGCAATCTATAAAAGGACAAGTTCGAAATAAGCCATAATAAGACTTTATTGATTTGTGCATTAAGACGGGTTACTTACCAGTACTTTACAAATGTAAGCTCCAATTTCATACCCATCAACAATTAAATACCGGTATATGTTAATTCTGGCCTAATTTCTAATTCTATTTATGCATATTGCATCTTATTAATGAGTTGGAGCCCCACTAATCCGAAGTTTTTCAGCTCAATTAAACCTGATCAAATCATAAATTCTCAAATGAAGAAATATTTAGTTCTTTTTATTGCCTTATTTTTTATTACCGAACTTACTTTTTCACAAAGTATAATTAATCTTATAAATCGATCAGGGGAATATGTTGATGCTTTGGAGAATGGAAAGTTTGAAGAAGCGCATGGTTTTTTTGATGAAAGCGTAAAGAATAAGGTGCGGCCCGACGACCTGAAAAATTTCTGGACATCAATTAACGCCAGCCTGGGCACCTTCGAATCGGTAGAAAATGCGCAAAACAAGGTACAGGATGAATTCTATGTGGTTACCCTGAAGTGTAAATTTTCGAAAGGGAAACAAGCTTTTCAGTTTGCATTTAACAAGAGCGAAAAAATTGTGGGCTTTTTTATAGCTCCTAAAAACAATGCGCCGATATATCAACAACCGGCATATGCAGACAGCACGTTGTACAAAGAGCAGCATGTGTCGATAAAAACGGAAGGGCATGAGCTTGCCGGATTATTCACCACTCCTAAAACCGGTAATAATTTTCCTGTGATTGTTTTAGTACATGGCTCAGGTCCGGCAGATATGGACGAAACTGTTGGCCCTAATAAACCTTTTAAGGACCTGGCAATGGGTCTGGCTGCAAAGGGCATTGCTACCATACGTTATGTAAAAAGAACCCGGGTGTATCCCGGAGAATTTGCTAAGGCTTTCACATTAAAAGAAGAAGTAACCGATGACGCACTGGCAGCTATAGCTTTGGCCCGGACGCTTCCCGGCATCAATAAGAAACAGATCTATGTACTTGGTCACAGCCTGGGCGGGATGGTTTCTCCAAAACTGGCTACCCAATCCCCTGACCTGAATGGCATTATATTGGCCGCAGCGCCAGCCAGAAAATTTACGGATGTGATCATTGAACAAAATAAGTTCTTCTTTGAATCATTGAAGGATACCAGCACCGCTGCCCGGGAACAATTTCAAAAAGCGCTTAAAGAGTTTGAAAAAACCCGTATAACAGAGCTTGGAACAGTAAAAGCAGACTCATTATTATTGGGTATTCCGGCATCTTATTGGGTTGATATGAACCAATACGATCAAACCGGCATAGCAAAAAAATTAAAAACCAGAATATTGGTTCTGCAGGCTGAACATGATATACAGGTTTCAACTACAGATTATAATCTTTGGAAAAGTGTTCTTGAAAAGAAAAAGAATGCAACATTTAAGCTTTACCCGTCACTTAATCATCTTTTTATCTCTCAACCAGAAAAAAGCACCGCTGAATTATATAAAAATCCCGGCAATGTTGATGCTGTTGTGCTTAATGATATCGCATTATGGGTGAAAGGCTCCTGAAGCGGAGCAACTTCACCAACTTTTTGGCAACATAAATTGTTTGAAAATCTGATATATAAGTTAAGGTAATTACATAGGCTAAAACTTTCTCTTTATTTATAAGTTTTAAAGGGTATAATTAAAAAGCTTATGAATAACTTACTTAGAGGATTAATTGCCGGATACGGAGCAAAAAAATTAGGTGGTGGCTGTTTAGGTACAATTATCGTATTTATAATAATCTGGGTTGCGTTGGGCCAATGTTAACTTCCGGCTGTGTGTAAATAATAAAACACAAAAAAGCCCGCTTTTTAAGCAGGCAAAAATCACATAACTTTATTCAAAATTCAAAAATAACACTAGGTTGTTGCACCCGCTTCAGCTTCCTGAGGCATATCGGCACCACGAACTTTAGATTTAACCGTATCAACTGCTTTATCTTTCAGATCAGCTACTCTGGTAGCGCCCTGTTTAGCTTTATCACGTACGGTTGCACCGAGATCACTCAATGAATTTGAAAGATTATGTCGTGTTTCAGATCCGCGATCCGGAGCAAGCAATATGCCAAGTACTGCGCCTGCGGCCAGACCGATTACAGCTGCTATCAATACATTGCTGTTATTACTGGATTGTGTTTTAGTGTGGGTAGCATCTTTTAACAAAGACTTCGCACCCTCCAATAGTTCGTTATAACTTTTCATAGCTTATATTTTTTAGATAAACATATGATTACGGGAATAGTTCTTTAAAAGATCAGATACCTGCTTAAATCAGCCGGATTCAGCTCAAAATGAAAACTGAAGTTGTGTAGATACTGTGGCGGGATGCCTGGAAGTTAAACCGGACATGGCAGCATTTCCGATGGTATAAACCCGGGTCTCCTGATAACGTGAGGCCACAATAATCTCTGTTGAGCCCGCCCGGGATGAAAATAATTCATGTACCAGTTTAGGGCAGTTATTATCTTTTGAAAGATGCGATAAGAACAAATGGCTCATGTAAGCGGGTTTATGCGTAGTAAAAACCTCAAGCGCCTGTTTGTTAGAAAGATGCCCTTTCCCTCCGCGGATACGGTTTTTCAGAAAATAAGGATATCGCCCTGCATCAAGCATCCCCTCATCATAATTAGCTTCCAGAAAAGCTGCATGGCATTGTTTAAAATGATTAATAAGCTGCTGACATGGAGCACCAATATCTGTAAATACACCAACGTTAATATGATTACCTGATATCATGAAACTATGCGGCTCTGATGCATCATGAAACTTTGGAAAGGCGGTAATTGAAAGCTTTCCGATATGTACAGGCTCAAAACCTCGGAAGCTCTTTACCAGATTGCTTTCCAATATCAATCCGCCATTCTGCAGCGTCCCTGGTGTAATATATACCGGTAACTTATATTTTTTAGCCATCACCGTAACGCCGCGAATATGATCGGAATGTTCATGTGAAATAAAGATCGCTTTCACAATTCCCATGTTCAGCCCTATCCGGTACATGCGCTTTTCAGTCTCACGGCAGGAAATACCGACATCAACCAGTACTGCTTCTTCCTCATTACCAACGTAATAGCAATTACCATTACTTCCGGAATTGAGTGAGGCGACAAATAATGACATTGCTGTAAAAATAGGTGGATTTTGGTTGAAAAAGAAAGAGAATTCCGGAAATATTAAATACTACAAAGCATAACTTTGCAGTATGGTAAAAAATGTGATCAAAACTGCTTTTTTGATAATTAATATGATAATGGCCGGGTTTCAATTACTGGCCCAGGAAGTAC
>DASWTL010000228.1:0-3319 GCA_036402155.1 Sphingobacteriaceae bacterium
AAGGAGCGCTGGAGCAGGAAAAAAGGATACAGCTTTTTATGAATAAGTTTATTGCACCATATATAAAAACAAGTGGATATTCTAACCAGGCGGTTGATAAGTTACTGGCGGCTGTTGGTGGCTGGGCGGATTTAAGTACACGTTTGTGTTGGCCTTATAAATGGATTGATCAAACTGTGATCCCTGAAATAAGAAAGGAAGGCAGGAAAATATTACCTGAGTTTTTTAATATGAACACAACAGACCAAATAAAATATGAATAACAAGCCAATCTTAATACTACTCTTTGCTGTGATAGTTGCTTTAACTTCTTGTGTAACAAAAATGAAGAAGGCAGTTATTCAGGACCCTGAGACGTTCACTGTATTTGAACCGAAACCCGGAGAATATGCATCTATGAGGATACCTGCACTTGTATTGACCAAAAAGAACACATTACTTGCTTTTTGTGAAGGCCGGATAGGAACTGCAAGCGACTGGGCTGATATGGACCTTCTAATGCGTAGAAGTACGGATGGTGGTGAAACCTGGGAGGCGCCTTTAGTTATTGCAGCGCGTAAAAACGGGCAGCCAACAAGTAATCCAACTCCCATTGTAGATGATAATGGTAATGTCCACTTACTTTATCAGCGTGACTATGCCAGGGCTTATTATACCCGCTCTACTGATGATGGCAGGACATGGGCAGATCCAGTGGATATCACGTATGCATTTGAAGCATTTAAACCGGAATATAACTGGAAAGTTCTGGCTCCCGGTCCCGGACATGGTATTCAGTTAAAGAACGGGCGGTTGTTAGCGGCTGTATGGATGAGTGATCCGGCACGCCTTGTTCCTCACAGAAGTCATGCTCCATCATGTATGGCAACAATTTATAGTGATGATCTTGGTAAGACATGGCAACGTGGGGCGATAGTTGCCAATAATACACCTGAACTTAAAAATCCCAATGAAACGATGGCTGTTCAGATTGAGGATGGCCGGGTGATGTTAAATATCAGGAATGTCACCGATGTTCGTCGCCGTGCAGTAAGTTATAGTCCCGATGGAATAAGCAACTGGACAAAACCGGTATTTGACGAAGAGCTTTTCGAGCCGATATGCATGGCAAGTATTATCCGTGTTCCGGCATCAAAAAAGGGGGGTAAAAGCAGTATTCTATTTGTTAATCCTGATAGCAGGGATATCCCAAAACATCCGAGAAGAAATCTAACAGCAAAACTGAGCTATGATGAAGGCCGGACATGGAAGATAAACAAAGTATTAGATGCCGGTCCGGCAGGTTATTCAGATCTGGCCGTTGGTACGGATGGAACAATATATTGCCTTTATGAGACGAATTCAGGAAAAGACTGGAATTATACGCTGGTATTGAAACGTTTTAACGCCGGTTGGCTGGTAAATAGGTGAATAAAGATTGAAAATATTGATAATTAGATAAATGTAAATAAATATATGGTTAAGATACAGGGGTTAGTAGCGGCAACATTCGCTGCCTATGATGAAAACGGGGAACTGAATTTGGAAATAATACCTGCACTGGTTGAAAAGTTGATCGAAGATGGTTTAAGCGGGGTGTTTATTTGTGGAACCAATGGTGAAGGCCCGAATTTAACAATTCAAGAGCGGATGGCTGTGGCGGAAGCCTATATAAAGGCTGTTAATAAAAGAATATTAGTACTTGTGCATGTTGGACATACCTCTATTTCAGAATGCCGGAAGCTGGCAGAACATGCCGCTGCTGCGGGAGCTGATGCAATATCATCAGTAGCTGCATTCTACTTTAAGCCTAATTCAGTGCAAAACCTCGTAGACAGCATGGCAGAAATCGCTTCAGCCGCTCCCGGCCTGCCATTTTATTATTATCATATGCCAAACCTTACAGGGATTGGGATGGACATGGTGGAGTTTTTGCAACTAGCTGAAAATCAAATACCTAATCTTGCAGGTATAAAGTATACTGCATCCACACTACATGAATACCAGGCTTGCCTCAATTATAAAAACGGGAAATATGATATTCTTTTTGGATATGATGAGATGCTTCTCAGTGCATTGGCAGTGGGTGCTAAGGGTGCGATAGGCAGTACCTATACTTTTGCTGCACCGCTGTATCTTGAGATTATGAATTTATTTGCCCATAATAAGTTAGATGAAGCTGCAAAAATGCAAATGTCGTCGGTAGAAATGGTGAGACGATTTGTAAAATATTCACCAATACCTGCTCAGAGAGCAATAATGGGAATTCAGGGGATGAAAATGGGAAATTGCAGACTCCCATTAAAGCCTCTTACCATAGAGGAAATCAAAGGGCTTGATGCCAGTTTGCAGGAAATGAACTTTTTTGAAACTGTGGAAAGTTGTCGTACCCGACGGACAGGTCTTAAACATGATCTTTTAGCCTGATTTCTATTAATTTGTTATTTGAGCCATGAGAGGGCATCTTAGTATTTTTTGTTTATTCCTATTACCCATGATCGTTATGAATTGTTCTGGTTCAGCTGAGCTAATAAATGTACCTTCTTTTAAATGGACACAATTACCTGAGGTTCCTGATGCGCATGGATTTGCAGGTTCATTTTCAGGAGTGTCAAATGGTGCCCTGATCGTCGCGGGTGGTGCCAATTTTCCGGATGGAGGAGCTCCGTGGACAGGGTCAGTTAAGGTATGGCATGATGATATTTTTGTTCTTGAGAATACTCATGCGGAATGGATAAGCGCAGGGAAACTTCCCAGACCTCTTGGGTATGGAGTTTCTCTCACCTGGAGAGATGCTGTAATTTGTCTTGGAGGAAGTAACTCCACAGGCCATTTCTCAGCTGCGTTTATGATGCTGTACAGGAATGGGAAAATTGAAATCGAAAATTTACCATCATTACCATATCCTGTAGCCAACAGCAGCGGGGTACTTATCGGAGATGTTATTTATATTGCCGGAGGATTAAAAGATCCGGCTTCTAAGGTGACAGAAAAGAATTTTTGGTCAATGGATCTGGCTGCTGATGCAAGTAAAAGAACCTGGAAGATTTTGGATACCTGGCCCGGGCCTTCGCGCATGTTTGCAGTAGTGGGTGGAATAGAAGGTTCATTTTATCTATTCAGCGGCACCGAGCTTATTGATGGCTCTCGCGAATATCTTAAGGATGCATATAAATATGAAGAAGAAAAAGGTTGGACAAAACTTGCTCCGCTGCCTGAGTCCGTTGTTGCTGCTCCAAGCCCTGCATTTGCTTATGGTAAAAATCATTTATTCATTTATGGAGGTGATGATGGTAAGCTTGCTTCTAAGGCCGCTGTTCTGAAAGATAAGCATCCGGGA
>DASWTL010000229.1:0-2901 GCA_036402155.1 Sphingobacteriaceae bacterium
CGCCTTCTGTTGATTTAAGGCATCATTGTGCAAATGTGTTTAATTCTGGCAAATGATGTCCATTGTAATCTTTTTCGTCCATTTCAGGGTAATTCAGATCAATCTTGTTCAACTGTATGCTACTCTGAACCAAGTATTTGCAAACGATACTGTCCTGTATTTACCTTCATTCTTCACGGGCATATTCCCGTGGTTTAACTAAATTTTTTTCACATGAAAACACCAACATTAGTGCGTGATTATGCGCGGCTTTCTGATGCTAATCTTGATTTTAAGGCTCAGGCAGTTATTATTTCATTAACCGGGAATGCGTACTTCCCTACTACTGTGCCCTCACTTACGGATTTTACCACGGTTAAAACCGATTTTTCTACGGCCATGAACAACGCGGTTTCAGGCGACCGTACTGCTATTGCATTGAAGAACCAGGCAAAAAGTGTATTGACAGAAGCCATGCGCCTGCTAGCCGTTAACATTGAGTTTCTGGCCAAAGGCGACCGCGCCAAGCTGGTCAGCAGCGGCTTTGATCTTGCCGCCGACGGTGAGAACGTACCGCCCCTTGCTGCCCCTGCCGACTTTAAGATCACGGACGGGTTAAACCCGGGTGAACTGCGGTTTGTTGTGAAACGGGTTCCGCAGGCGGTATCTTATGTGCATGAATACACCGAAGATCCTGTAACTCCAGACAGTAAATGGATATCCAAGATCAGTACTTCACGCGAGCATGTTTTTACCGGCATCCGCAGCGGCGTACGTGTAGTGGGCCGCACAGGCGCCATCGGACGCAAAGGCCAGGAGGCTTACAGTAATATGCTGACCAGGGTGGTGCAGTAGGTTGTAGGTTGTGGGTTGTAGGTTGTGGGTTGTAGGTTGTGGGGGTGACAAGATTTTTGTTTATAAGGGTGCCAGATATGAGAGTGTCTGGCATTTTTGTTTTATGGATGTGTAAACGTATCTGGGTCAACCGGAGGGCTTGGCAGGATAAACAATCATCTTGCTACTAATTTTAAACAAACATTTTTCTTTGCCTCATTGCCGGCAAGGCTTAGTCGTTTTTCGAGGTAGTTGTTGTTTTTAGTTGCTCTCAAGCTTCTCCGCTTCGCTCCGAGGTTCCCTTGATGGAAAGGACCAAAGATCAAATGCTTTCCACACATACCTTCGCTCGTTTAGTATCAGCTCCATTGGAGTCCCTTCGGGACACAGGCTGGTTTTGTTTAGCTGCTGTGGGTTTTGAAGGTTTCTGGGGTAAAGAAGCACAAATCACTATGCCTCTCCCACCCACGGACTTTCACCTGATACTAAACCGGGCTGTCACTGACGGAAAGCATGCATGGCGGCTAGCATCTTTATGCTAAGAGGATTGTTTTTAATAAAAACCTTAGCATGGCCTAAACCTTTGCATGGCGGCAAGCGTGTTATTCAGAGTTTATTTCCACCTCCGCCTGCGGCACCTCCGCCAGAGGACATACATAGCGCTTTAACATCCCAGGTATAAATGATGTATCCAGCTACAATGCCTGGGCATCATAATGTCCCCCTGGCGGGGGTTAGGGGGTGGATAGCTGCATGTATTAAAAAAATATAATGATGATTCGTCTGTCCGTAGAATTTAGCGCAGCATCTCTACGGATTCATAACAGTTTTCGACTCCAAATCTTTAAATATAATTCAGACCTGCTGTTGGGATGTTAAACAGGTTCCAACGAGCAGGCAAAGCTAAGTCTGATTCGTACTTATTTAATAATAATAATAATATTAAACTCCTTTTTCAATTCCAGCACCAGCAACTCCATTACTTCCTAACACCTCATCCTTTTCATAAAACTGAACAATCCCCGAATCAACATTATACATACCACCAATAATGGCCACTTCATTAGCGTCAATCATATCTTTTAACACGGGACTTCTTTCCAGTATCTGATCCATAGTCATTACCACATTTAAGGCAGCAACTTTCTCAACATACTCCGAATTAGATGCATTCCGGTTCACACTAATAGTGGTCTCGGCTTGTATGGCCGGCTGAATTTTTTCTAATAAGATACTCAGGTTTCCAAGTTCTACCCCATCACAGGCTCCTTTTATTGCACCACATTTGGAGTGGCCCAATACGGCAATAACCTTAGCTCCGGCAACTTTACAGGCAAACTCCATACTCCCCAAAATATCTTCATTTAACACGTTCCCGGCAATTCGTACACTGAATATATCGCCCAGTCCCTGATCAAATATCAGTTCGGCAGAAGTTCGGGAATCAATGCAACTTAAAATGACAGCAAATGGATGCTGGCCATCAGATGTTTCGTTAACCTGCTGAAGCAAATTGCGGTTGATTTTTAAGTTATTAACAAACCGTTTATTTCCATCTTTCAATAGTTCAATGGCTTTAGAAGGGGTTAACGCGGTCTGCATTTCTTTGGTTAAGGTCTTCATGTTGCTTTTATTTTAATATTCTTTTATCTTTTAAAGTAAGATCCGGTTTTTGAACCTGATCTGTTAATTACCTGACATAACAAAAGTAGTAATTATACTCATAATGATAGTAATACTATCATGAAAAAATATTCTTACATTTAACGTTCAATAATTCAATGGAACTATCTCTTAAATTTAATATAAACCCCAAATTATTTCTGCGGAATCCTGAAGAATCTGATCTGGGCAGAAAAATTATACAGCACGGAATCATACTTGTTCATAAAATTGGTTTTGAGCTGTTTACGTTTAAAAAACTGGCGAAAGAGGTTGGAAGCACAGAAGCCGGTATTTACCGTTATTTTGAGAATAAACATCGCTTATTATTATATATAGTAGACTGGTACTGGAGCTGGCAGGAATACCGCCTGATATTTCAAACAAATAATATTGATAATGCTGAAGAAAAGTTAAGAATAGCTA
>DASWTL010000230.1:0-4407 GCA_036402155.1 Sphingobacteriaceae bacterium
AGCATTGACAAAACGTACTTTTGCTGTACCTGCAGCTGGAACACTGGTATTGTTGTCGTCAGATATGACTACGCTTTTTACCTCTGACTGTGTTAAAACAGGGGGAGTGGAATTATCCCATTCACCTTTCTGCCATTCTTTTACAAAAATTGAATACTGATGGCCTTCTTTTACATTGAATGTCGTGTCCTTAATAGTTGTTCCTGTGGTTGTCTTTACAGTTATCTTTTTACTTCCACTACCCAACGAAGAGTAAGCAGAATTTTCAAGAAATGCCACTGATGCCGCATTCACCTTTACATTGTCGACATAAAGATCTAAAAGCGAGGTGCTTGATATGAATGAACTATGTACAAGCCGTATACCGGTTTGAGCAGGAACTATATCTGGCTCACTGTTTTTGTCTTCCTTACAGGAAGTCACTATTATTGATGCAATGCTTAAAAAAGCTAAAATTGCTATCGAGTTTTTTATTTTCACCTTTGAGATTATCATAATTATCAGGTTAATATTTTATAAATTCCCCATTCTCACCTGTTTACTTCCTCAGAAGTCCAGGTATATTGGTGAGACCTTATAAGGAAGCTAATCAGTTATAGTTAGATTCAATTGCTTAACAACATCTTGTTGACCCTCTGAATTCGCATTCGATGCAACAAAGAATACTTTGTATGTTCCTGCGCTGGTAAAAGTGTAAGTAAAGTCTTTCTTCTCGACAGCACTTGTACCACCCTGGATCGGAATAGTAAGGTCGGGGCCAAAATCTATTTTATTCACATTTTTAAATGCCCTCGTTATGATCCAGCTTTCAGTTGGCATTTCCTTAGTTTCAGGGAAAGCAACGGCATCTGCAGGCATAAGCGTTAAGGCAGCAGTTGTTGCTGTGGTTCTGGAGGGAATTTCAGGATTTTTCTGAACCACCCTGAATGCGCTGTTAGTCATATTTCCTAATACCTGTGAGCCGGAACTAATTTGTCCAGTTACCTGGAATGCCTGAAATCTCCAGGTGCGCCATATTCCATATTTACTTTGCTCGCGGATATTATATTTAAATGCAATATAAAGTGGTTTTCCTGCCACCCGTAAGTCCGTAAGATCCAACCCGCCAACAGGAGTGGCAACGGTAATGGCTGTCGTGGTGGCAGCTTCCTGTTTGGCAAGCCGATTTGTAATATCAGTCCAGGTAGCAGACTGAACACTGGAATAATTCGAATAATCACCGTTAAAATCGGTAGAAACCAGCAAGGAAAACATCCCTAACTGCTTTGTACCGGTTCCAGGTTCGTCAGTTACTGAACTGTTAAAGGATAGCTTAACATCAGACACATCCATCAAACGGCCATCTTTAAAAGCGTAATCTTTGCCAACCTCACCGGTATAAACCGATATCAACTGCGGGTTACCGGTAAATTTAAATGTTACAGGATCGCCTTTTTTATAGGTAGAAAACTCTGTAGTTACATCAAACTCAGGAGTAGTAATCTCGAGCTCCTTAGAGCAGGAAGCCAGTAGGAAAAGACCTATTATTAGCTTATATTTTATAAATTTCATTTTAGTCGATTAAATATTAACGATTACCAGCCTGGGTTTTGAACCAGCGCCTGATTCAGTGTCATTTCATGAGATGGAATAGGATAAAGAAGATTCCTCTCATCCACATTCTGGTAGGTAATAATATACCAGGGTTGGGTAAGAGTTTGAGCTGCATTATCTGATAGCATCATATTTAAGGTTTGCTTCATCTCAGGAATGAACAGCTCCCAACGAATTAAATCGGGTTTTCGTAATGACTCATAGGCAAGCTCCCTCATCCTCTCATCACGAAGTACTTCCATAAAAACTGCTTCGGATGAAGTCTGAGAAGCTGTTAAATTGGCCTCGTTTATATTGAATACCGTAGTTGTGGCCGTTGCGCCGGTCCCTCCACCGCCACTGATTACAACAGTGGGTGCTGCAGTATATTTCCCCCTAGTAACCGAATATCCGTGAACTGGGTCTGGTGCCAAGGTTATTGCAGTAACTTTGCCTCCTGATATGGTAGCTGTAGCCGCCGCTCCACTGCCACCGCCGCCAGTGAATGTTACCGTTGGTACTGTGGTATATCCTGTACCACCATTGGTTACAGTAATAGTTTTCACTCCTGTTGACCATGCCCTTCTTCTTACTTTATTCACAGCCTCGATAGCTGCAGGGGTAGGGCCATTATTAATTTCAGTTTCAGCTTCCGCATACATCAGCAAAACATCAGAAAAACGAAGAATAGGAAAATTCTGTGGCGTAACATAAGCAACCCTGGGCGTAACCACTTCATATTCCCTCCGGAACTTAGCAGCATACCTGGTATAAAGTTGCGTATTAGTAGGATTGGCTAAAATAGTGGGGTTAAGAAATACTTTAGCTGCGGTTACTCCATTATATGTAAAATGCGATACATTCCAATCTCTTCTCAAATCAGCCGGCTCATATTTCCTGTATAACTTTGCGGTAGTTTGGTTCATCCCGTAAGCCTGACCAACAATCGGGGGTGAGCTAATACCTATTAGGCTTCCTATTGTTCCCCATCTGAAATTACCACCTGAATTATTTCCATATACCTCCGCTTCCCAGATACTTTCATTTACATCATAAGTATCATTAGCATACCGGATAAAAATATTGTTATACTCCGGGTTTAGTGTATGGGCGGCTTGAGAATCATCAATTACTTTTTTAGCCCATTTACTTGCCTCTGCGTACCTGCTAACATCTTTAAGGGGATATCCAGCCATATAAAGGTTTACACGAGCCAGAATGCCGCGAACAGCAGATTTGTTCACTCTTCCCCCAAATCCCAAAGTTCTGATGGGTAGTACCAAACTCTCAGCCTCTTCCATATCCTTGAGGATCTGGCTGTAAACCTGGGCAACAGTAGACCGTGGAACCTGACTGCCCTCTGGTGATAAAGTTGGATTTAATATTAAAGGTACGCCGCCAAAATTCTGAACCAGCATAAAATAATAATAAGCTCTTAGAAACAGAGTTTCCCCACGCATTACCGATCTTTTATCCTCGCTCATCGCGGGCTTATCAATATTTGCCAATAATGAATTGGCTCTGTCTATACCGGCATAGGCTGCTTTCCAGAAGTTATCCAACTCAGCATCATTGGTTCCGTTTGTATACGTACGCAACCCGATTTCCTGGCGCGCATAGAATGCTTCATCAGCCATCATATTCATCCTTCCAGGATAAACACTTGCATACATATCCTTGGAATATAACGGGCTATAGACACCGTTTAAGGCTAAGTTCAATTGTGCTTCGGTTTGATAATAGTTTACAGGAGAAATAAAGTCCTGAGGCTCCTGGTCAAGAAACTTTTTGCACGAGCTGGTGCTTACAAAAGCCACCAACATCAAAAAATAAATTATATATTTCATCTTAATGTCTTTATCACGTTAAAAGGATGCATTAATACCAAACACCATGGTTTGGGCATGAGGATAGGCCGAATAATCAAATCCTTGGGTTAATGTTGAGTTCTTAACTGAAACTTCAGGATCTAATCCGGTATATTTTGTCCATGTTAAGAGATTCTGTGCCGATGCGTGTACAGCAAGATTGGTCAGGTAGAATTTTCGTATGAGCTTTGAAGGTATTTTATACCCTAACGAAACAGTTTTTAGACGCAGGTATGAACCGTCTTCGATAACCCTGGATGATCCTCTTGCAGTCGGCCCTTGTCCCCCTACCCTGAAATTTTTATTCGTAGGATTTTCAGGGCTCCAGCGATCTGCCCAGGTAGCAAACTGGTTTGTATGATAACTGTATTGCGAATTACCTTCAAATACTAAGCGGTTACCATTAAAGATGTCATTTCCCTGTGACCATTGAAAGAACACATTCAGGCTTAAACCTTTATAGGTTAAATTATTAGAAAAACCACCTGTATGAACCGGTTCTGCTCTTCCGATTACAGTCTGATCAAAAGCGTTAACCATCCCATCGCCATTTAAATCGCGATATTTAATATCTCCAGGCTTGATCGAAGCACGGGTATTTCCATTGGCGGGTACTGAGGGCCTAAGTTCATATATTCCCGGTGCCGGATTTTCAAAATCCGCTAACTGATAAACCCCATCAAAAACGTATCCGTGGAACATTGAAATAGGTTGACCCACTTTAGCTGCCCATAAACTCGGAGCAGGGGAAAAGGTAGCGGATGAGCCGCCGACATCAGAAAAAAGAGTTTGCGATTCAGTAAGTGCAAGTATCTTGCTGCGGTTGAAACTTATATTGAAGTTACTTTCCCACGTAAATGCTCCTCTCTTTAAATTTACCGTATTTAAAGAAAGCTCCAGACCTTCATTTTTTATTTTTCCAACATTTTTGGTTGTAGTTGCGTAACCTGTACTGAAGGGTATCTGC
>DASWTL010000231.1:0-4738 GCA_036402155.1 Sphingobacteriaceae bacterium
GATGTAGGTGGGCATTTTTATGGCTGCAGTGCCTGTGTTACGTTTGTCGGGCTTAAATTTTATACGGTAAGAATGTATGCCTGGCTTTAAAGCTACTTTATATTTAGCATATCTAATAGTACCACCGGTTTCGAATTAATAAACCCAGAAAGATTCAGTGCTTCACCCAGTTCAACCGTTACAGTATCCGCTCTATTTCTACTATCTAAACGTATCTCCAACTGTCCAAAGGCGTCCTTCCCGAAGTCTGCAAGATAATATCCAGGGGATGGCAAAGAAATCTTCGAAGCCACTTGACGGGTCTTCTGCAGCGGATAATATGGTGTGGTATAATTTTCTGAACACGAGCCCGTAATGAAAGCTTTAGGATCAGAATATACGCTTAAATCGCCGTCGCTGGTCTTCATGCGCACCTTCCAATAATAAACCTTATGTGGTTTTAGAGTTTTACCCCGGTAAAGCACCGAGTGGCTGTTAGATGAAGCAACATTTCTGCTATCCCACATATCCCCCCTGTCACTTTGAATATTCTCCCGGTTTGATGACACCAGGATCTGATAACTATTCTGCAGTATGTCTTTTTTATCATCATTTAATATCCAACTGAAAGCAGGAAACCGAGACTCTATCCTGACGACCTGATACCCTGAAGTATCCTGCAGATACTCCTCAGGAGTTAAAGAGGTTGAATAACCATTTTTCCATACCCTATCTGTAAACTCAACAAGATCAGTACGTAGTTCAGACGGTTTTGCTAACTTCTGACTGAATGCTGAAATCTGTAAGATTGCAAAAATAAAAAGCAACGTAAGCTGTCGGTAAATCATTGTCAGATCAAAAAAGTATCAAAAAGCATTATTCCTATATTCCCAAGTCTTCCCCTGGTAAATTTTCCTTTCCAGTCATGTTATCTACCCTGTCATAAGAGATTCATACATTCAGGGTTTGTATAAACAAGACACGCGCCAGGAGCGATAGTGTTACTCTACATCGAGAATATTAACAGGTAAGTTACGAGAGTTGAAAGAAATGAAATGAATGCAGAAGAACGTTTTTATTTCAAAACCTGAATGTGGTTAAATAATAAGACTTATCAGAATAGTAATTAGCCGAACCGGATTCTCAAGCTTCATTCTGATTATTTTAATGGCGTTACTGATCTGTCTTTTAACAGTATTATTGGATATGTTTAGTTTAACAGCTATTTCTTTATGAGATAAATAGCTTATTCTGCTCATCTCAAAAACATGCCGCATTTTGGGTGGGAGGTTTTGAATTTCGAATTCTAATGATGCCGCCAATTCTTTAACATTTATAATATCAATGGCCGATTGCTGGTTTGATTCAGCGTAGGCGTATAAGTTATCGTAAAATGCAGTTTGTGTTTTACTCTTTCTGATATAATTTAATACCTTCCGCCTGGTTGCGACATACAGATATCCTGACAGGTTTGTGTGCAATTCGAGTTTATCTGCCTTTATCCAAAGAGAGGTAAAAATCTCCTGAAGCAGATCTTTAGCCTCCTCTTCATTTTGTAGCATTTTAAGAGCATGTACATACATCTTATCCCAATATCTATCAAAAATCTCGGTAAATGCATAAGAATCGCCCGTCTTTAAAAGCTCAACCAGATCAATATCAGATAACGACGAATACAACGGCATCATAATCAAATATATAATTTAAAACTTAATCTTAAAATCTATACCAGACGAAATTTTTCGTTACCTCAAATAATTATCCGTTTTGCAACCTACAAAACCTTGTCAGATAATCAATGGCGAAAGACAGGATAATAAGCAGTAAAAGATTGAAATTTATAAATTAAAAAAACCTCACCCTTCATAATAACAATCAGGTTACCATGAAGGACGAGGTCTTAGCCTGGTTCTACATTTGAATATGACTATTTACTGATCGGCGTAATAGCCCAGCTTTCATTCTTAATTAACGACTGGTTAGATCGAAAATTAATCTTATTTGAGCCTACTATCCAGCCTGCTCCTTCATTATTCTTAGGATCATTTACGATTTTCCATACCGGTTCATGGGTGGAACTTCCGTTTGACACTTTCAGATCAATGATTGACCATCCTCTTTGTGATGGTTTTGCAGATGCTTCGCCAAGATATCTTATCGCCACATACTTAGGATTTGAAACCTCTTTCGAGATGTTCACCTTACCGGATCCTTCCGGCTCCTTACCACTGGCAAGCGTAGTCCTTTTGGTGACATCTTTCCAGGTTGCCGCCTTTATTCCTTCCATCGTATAATCTCCGTTAAAGTCTGAGGAAACAAGTATGGCGATATTATCTTTTTGTGTGCCATATTGTACGCTGGATGAGAAAGACAGTATCGTTTTATCCTGTGCAACAACTGAACCGGCGCATATCGCCAGAATTAACATCGTAAGAAAAGCCAGGTAAAATGCAGTTCGCTTTTGAATGATCATTGTTCAGGTTATTAAGGTGTAACGGTGACTTCTATCTGCTTAACCACTTCCTGGGCTCCATAAATATTTGAATTAGATGCCACAAATGTTGCTTTGTAAGTTCCGGGAGTGTTATAGATATATTTATAATCATAGGATTTAGTATCTACAAATCCCTTGATAGGGGTAGGTTTGTCTGGACCCAGATCTAACTTATCAACAATAATCGGTTTTGAAATTGCCCAGTCTTCTGTAGGCGTTTCAATGTCTGCAGTATTTCCTCTCAAAACAATACTCGTGGTACCTACTGATGACCTTCCGGGTTCCAGGGGTCCGTCATGAACTAAATTAAACCCTGATCCGATATGATCTGCCAGCGTCTGAGTTCCTAGTTCGGTATTGGTAGTAAGTTCAAATGCTCTTATTGTCCAGGTTCTTTGTGCCCCATTTATTTTTTGATCTAATGTTTTATACCTGAATGCTATATAAACCGGTTTACCGGCTACCAACAGACTTTTCAGATCTTTAGGACCCCAGGTTTTCAGTGTTGTTGTGGTAGCCAACGCGTAGTCCTTAGTTAAATCAATCCAGGTTGCCTTTTTAATGTCTTCGATGGCATACTTACCATTGAAATCTGTTGAGGCCAATATGGATAGCTGATTCGCCTGTGTACCATACTGAACTGTAGTCCCAAACTCCATACCCAAACCATCTGCAGTTAAAATTCTTCCGCTTTTATATTCATAATCACTAAGTGGCTCGCCGGAAAAAAAAGATATCTGATCCGGATCACCGGAAAATTTAAAAGTAATTTCTTCGCCAGCCTTCACCGTTTTTGAAATTGTAGTTACTTCAAAATCAGGGGCTACTACTTCTACTTTGTTACATGCTCCCAAAACCAGGGAGCATAGTAACAAACTGTAATATTTTAATTTCATACTGTTCTTTGATTATAATAAGTTAAAATTACCACCCTAAATTCTGAGTGAGCGCTGAATTTAATCCCATGTCGTAGGCTGGAATTGGCCAAACCACATCTCTGTCAGAAACATTACGATATGGCCATTGTATATAAGCTAAACTTACAGGAAGGTTGGCTGCTATCACATGGTCTAATACAATCCTCATATTTCTTACCAGGATACCCCATCGTACAAGATCTCCTTTTCTAAGCGCCTCAAAGCAAAGCTCTCTTGACCGCTCATCCTGAATGGTTTCCAAAAAGATCTCCTGGGTAGCTGTTTCCTGAGCTGACAGATCAGCTTCGGTTAGCGTTGTAAGTGTGGCAGTTGCCGCAGCCCCTGTCCCTCCTCCACCTGTAAAGGTAATTACAGGAGTGCTTGTAAACTTCTGACCGGGGTTGGTTATGGTAATGCCGGTTACTTTCTTTGTTGATGATGACCATGTAGCGGTAGCGGTAGCGCCTTCACCACCACCACCTGTAATTGTTACTACGGGCGCTGATGTATAATTGCTGCCTCCATTGGTAAGCGCAATAGATTTTATACTCTCTGAAACACCGTTCTGGCCGTTAAGATATTTACCATATCCTCTTCGTCTAACCATATTTACAGCCTCAATTGCCTCGGCACTTGCACCTTTATTAACAAAATTATCAGCCTCGGCAAACATGAGCAGTACGTCTGAAAATCGCAGTACAGGGAAATTCATAGGTGAATAATTTTTTTCTTTCGGATACACTTTCTCATACTCTCTACGATACTTTCCGGCATCCCTTTGGTAAATTTGTGTAATTGGGCGGGGTGTTTTTTTAGCCGGAGTACCTGCACCAAGAGTAAAAGGCGCTATTGCCCAGTCGCGTCTTAAGTCATAAGAGTATAACGAGGTTGGGTTATCATATTTCTCCCAAAGCACTCCGGTTGGATTTAAAAATCCGTAACCATATCCCTGTTCAGGGTCTGTATTCGCCGCGGCATCAGAGTTATATTGAATTCCAAGATTTGTACCTACCTGGCCTGATTCGCGCCACACATCCTGTGTGTTTCCAAAAAACTCTATCTCCCAAATGCTCTCCTTAACATCATACAGATCGGCAGCATAATTGATAAATATCTGGCTGTAATCAGGATTTAGCTGATGTGCAGGATCATCTTTTACCATTTTTGCCCACTTGCGAGCTTCTGCATACCTGGTTTCATCCTTTAAAGGAAATCCCGCCATAAAAAGATTTACACGGGCAAGTAATCCCCGTACGGCAGATTTATTAATCCGTCCGCCAAAACCTACAGCATCAGCAGTTTTCACTTTTTTCTCTGCATCTTCCATATCGGCCACAATCTGTGCATA
>DASWTL010000232.1:0-6934 GCA_036402155.1 Sphingobacteriaceae bacterium
CGCAAACTGGCGCAGCACACGATGCATTCTCAAAATATAACGACTGTGATACCAGCTTTTGAATTGCAGGAACCTTCAGCACCGGATAATCATTGCGAAGACTCCATTTGTTCATATCATCGGCAACGATAAAGAGCACATTCGGCTTCTGCGATGCTGTTTGCGCCGAGGTATTGAATACCACCAAAACCAGATGGACTACACTGAACAAAAATTTCTTATTCATACTTTAAATATTCGTCGGTTATCTTCAGAAATTTCCAGGTCGTAAGCGTGTGCATACTTTAATTCTCAATCTGCTTAACCAATCAGTGAATAGTCAATCAGGCATCTAGTGTGCCTTACCAACACCAGCTGTCAGCACTGGTTGTTCGGCATTAACACTTGTTTTCCATTTATCCAGAAGCCTTTTAAGTTCGGCCGCTTTTTCGGGCATTTCCTTGCTCAAATTCTTTTTTTCTGAAGGATCCTTGCTCAGGTCATACAGTTCCAGTCGGTTATCTTCATAAAAATGCAAAAGCTTGTAATTTCCTTTACGGATGGCGCTGGCCATTTTCTCAACCGATTTTGCAGTCTCGGATGGATAATGCCAGAAAAGTTCATCGCGATCAAGTTTTTTACCATTAAACAAAGGAGAAAGATCCAGGCCATCCACCACATGATCCTTATCTGGCTTACCACCGGCCATACTTAAAAACGTAGGATAAAAATCAATACTGCTTATCGCTGTTTTTTCAACAACGCCTGCCTTGATCTTTGCTGGCCAGCGCATCATTAACGGTTCGCGTATACCGCCTTCATAGATCCACATTTTGCTTCCTCTTAACCCTCCGTTATCTGCTCCTCGTCCAGCGCCGCCGTTATCCGAGAAAAACACCAATATAGTATTCTCAGCCAGTCCATTCTTTTCCAATGTTGCCATAATATTGCCTACGCCATCGTCAATACTTTCCAGCATGGCAGCCAGATGGGGGTTATCTTTATGAGGGCCTTCCAGCTTTTTACCAAAGATTTTCTCCGCCTGGCCAGCACCGTATTTTGCATCAAACTTTTTCTTATATTTCTGTACTAATTCTTCCTTTGCTTCCAGTTTAGCATGCACACTATAATAGCTCAGGTATAAAAAGAATGGCTTTTCTTTATTGCGTTCAATAAAATTAACTGCTTCCTTATTTTGTCTGTCTGTAAGATATTCATTCTCTGCACCAGTATTAAATGTGCTGATCTTATCATAAGGAAAAAAGTAATCGCCGCCGGCGATGTACTTGGTTTCAGAGCCTATAACCTCATCAAAGCCGTGGGCCTGAGGCCCGCCTTTATGATTATCATAATGCGTGTCCAGATGCCATTTACCTACAATCCCGGTATGATATCCAACTTTTGACAAGGCTTCATTAAGTGTGACATATTTGGCTGGCTGAAGCCATTTTTCTGTTGCTTCTCCACCCGGCAGAAAATCGGTAATACCTACCCGCGCCGGATACTGGCCCGTCAAAAAGCTAGCCCGGGTGGGTGAGCAATTGGGTGCTGCGGCATAGGCATTAGTAAACCGGGTACCCTGTTTCGCCAATTTATTCAGATTGGGCGTTTCATTGAACTTGTTTCCGTAAACGTTCAATTCGCCATATCCCAGGTCATCTGCCAGAATGAAAATGATATTCGGTTTTTTATTCTGTGCCTGTACCGAAAAGGAGGTTGCAATTAATAATGCTATTGCTAATCTGATTATCTTCATATTATTTTGTTCTTTCAAATTCTATATCCAGGGCAGCACCAGGATCACCCTGCTGCTGCATCCATTTTTTTAACTGCGTATCATACTTTTTAATCAACGTCGTATATTCCTTTTCACCTGCGAGATTATTCAATTCATAGGGGTCTTTTTCCAGATCATAGAACTCAACAGCCGGACGGTTAGCAATACGGTCCGTAAGTTTCCTTGCTGCTGTATTTTGCTGTGCTTTTTTAACCCAACTTGTCCAGGCAAGGTTTTGCCGCTCAGTGTTCATCATGTACTTGATATAATAGCTCTTGTCAGGCATCAGGTTATTGATCAGTTTATACCGGCCATCCCTGATGGCTCTGCTTGGGTAAGCGGGTCCTTCAGGAATATTATTGTGAATGATATAGGCATAATCGCGATGCGAAGCTGATTTACCTTCAAGCACTCCTGCAAAGCTTCTTCCATCCAGCCCGGGGATAGCCTTTCCTCCAACAATGTCGATTAAGGTTGGCGTAATATCTTCATATTGAACAATAGCCGATGTTTCCGTTTTAGGCTTCACATTTCCCGGCCATCTGACAATCATGGAGCTTTTTGCCCCATTATCCCATACTGTCCATTTACCACCCATAAATTGTGGGCCCTGCTCCCCTAAAAAAATAACAATGGTATTTTTATCCTGGCCGGTTTCCTTAAGCAGGTTCATAATTTTTCCTACCTGGTCATCCAGCTGCCTTACTTCTGCCAGATACTTACAGAATTCCGTTCTGGTAAGTTTTGTATCTACCCAATGAGCGGGTAGCGTTAATTTGTCCGGATTAAACTCAGACGGATCCCCTACGGTCCAGGGCGCATGCGGATTATTGCTCATGATAAACAGGCAATGCGGCTTGTCGGCCCGGGTAATAAAATTCTTTACACTATCCAGATAATAATTATCCGTTTTGGAAACACAGATCGGTTCGAAACCCGGAACAATTTGAAATGGAAAAATGGATTTTGGCGTTGTCATGTGATTTTTTCCGGTTAAACCAACTTTATAACCCAGATCTCCTAAATAATGTCCCACACTTTTCAAATTATTATACACAGGTTTATGATTCTGGTAAGCGCCGTGTCTAACAGGATATAATCCGGTAAATAAAGAAGCTCTTGTAGGAATACACATGGCTTCAGAAGTTATCATCTGATTAAACTTTAAACCTTCCGAAGCCAGGGCATCAATATTCGGAGTGCGAAGATTCTGTCCCCCATAACAGCTCAACTGTCTGGAATCTAAATCATCAGCCATGATAATAATGATATTGGGCTTGTCAGACGGGATACCGGCAGCAAAAAGAAAGCTATTTACCAGAAGGGCCCCGATGGCCATCACGATTTTTAATACTTTTTTCATTAGTATATATTTTTTTCTCGGTTATGAAGCCCGTCCGGCCAACCGTTCGGACGGGCTTGCATGAGCATATTCATTTCGGTTTGTAAGCGGTATGCATGCAGGTTTCATTAGTTAACCTTCATTAATTCTACATCATCAATCCATAGATCTGTTCCTGCAGGAACGTTCCCAAAATACAGGGCAAGCTGATACGGTCCCTCTTTCGGGATCTCGAAAACCGGACTGGCTGCCGAAGATCCACCGGATCCAGTTTTAACTTGCTGATCCAGTAGCTTATCACCACCTTTGGGAGTTTCGAAACGAACTATAAAAGTGGTATTCTTACTAGCTTTCGACTTCAGTTTTACCATATACTTCTCCCCCTTTGATGGAACAAAATTCCAGGTAAGCCCTAACGCTCCAGGTTTATCAGCCGACTTGTTAACAGTCACTTTTGCAGCGTTTTTACCGGTAATCTGAGATGTATTATCCAGACTGATTGATCCGGCACCAGGAGCCGACTTCACGGTCCATCCACCCAGATTATCATCAAAAGAACCGTTAATCCGCTTCTTAAAGTCTTGTGCCCGTAAATTGTACTTTCTGGTATCCAGCGGAAAAGCATTAATACTCTTTGCCCACTTCTCCCAACCTGCATACATGGCATTTACCCGCTCCGGATACTTTGAGGCAAGATTATTGAGTTCGATCGGATCGGCATCCATATCATATAGCTCCAGCGCGTTTTTCGAGAATTCAGCATCTTCAGCAGTTTTTGCTACCAACTTCCATTTTCCGTCGCGAACTGCGATATTGGCTTCATGTTCCCAATAAATAATGCCCCGGTTATTGGTTTTTCCTGCAAAATGAGGAACCAGGCTTTTACCTTGCATCGGAATAATGGTGTTCCCTTTATAGGATGATGGATATTTTGCCTGCGCCACTTCTACACAGGTAGCCATAATATCGTTTAAATGACCATACTCACTGACAAATTTGTTATTCAATGAAGGACTGATCCCTTTTGGCCAGTGAACAATTAAAGGGGTTGCAATTCCGCCTTCGTGAGTATAATGCTTAAATTCCCTGAAAGGGGTGCTGCTCAGATTGGCCCATTGAATCCGATAGCTTTCGAAGGTATCTTCTTTACCGGTTACTTCCTTGCTTTTACCGCTGTTTATAAATTCAGCGCAGGCACCATTATCACTCAGAAAGAAAATGAGCGTATTATCAAGCTGGTTCTTTTCCTTAAGTTTCTGTACGATCTGACCGATGCCGCGATCCATCACATCTATTTGTGCAGCGTAGATCGCCATACGCATAGCCATTTCATTTTTCTTCGCTTCCGATAGCGAGTCCCAGGCTTCAACATCTTTATCGCGGGGACTCATTACCGCGTTCTGAGGGATCAGACCGAGCTTCTTTTGCTTCTCGAACCTGCTGGCCCGCATTTTATCCCAGCCTGCTTTATACAGCTCTTTATACTTATCAATATCTTTTTGCAACGCATGTAAAGGCCAGTGAGGAGCGGTATAGGCCACATACATAAACATGGGATCAGCGCTTTTCTTAGCAAAATGTTCATCGATATATCTGACACTCGTATCCGAAATTGCAGTTGTCAGATAAAAGTCCTCAGGCGCTTTATATCTCTGATTATTACTATACAGAATTGGGGTAAAATAATTCGCTCCGCCCGGAACGATCCCAAAATACCGGTCAAAACCACGTTGTTTGGGCCAGCTATCTGTTACCATACCCTGAATCTTACGTTCATTGGTAAGATGCCATTTACCGGTCATATAGGTCGCGTAACCCGCAGTTTTCAGAACCTCGGCAATCGTCACACTTTCGTTATTGAGTGTTCCCTGATACGCCGGCGTACCCAGATCGGCGGCTGCCATCCAGCCCATACCAGCCTGATGCGGATAAAGACCGGTCATCAGTGATGCCCGCGTAGGGCAACATCTGGCAGCGTTATAGAACTGCTTGTATCTGATCCCTTCTTCTGCCAGTTTGTTAAGATTTGGTGTTTGCACTTCGCCGCCATAGCTGCCCAGATCAGAAAATCCCATATCATCTGCAAGAATTACAATGATATTCGGTTTCTTCTGAGCTATTGACAAATTAGTTGCTAAAATGGCAACCCCGGTTATTATATATTTTAAATACCTGATCATAACTTAATCCTTAATTGTCCATTCCCTGGGTGCTATGAAACCCTCGCGGCCCTCATCATATGGCGGAACAATGTCCTGTGATTTAATCGAATTAAATGGCCTGATATCTTTTTTTAACTGATTATACTCCCTGGGATTGATCGCTTTGACATCCTTTGTTTCTGAAGGATCGGATGAAATTCTAAACAACTGATCACTTTTAAGTTTCATCCTCGGGTTAAGATCTGAGGCCTCTAGAAGCTTCCAATCCTCATTTGTAATCACTCCTGAACCTAGAAACATATTCCGCGGTATATTATTCACTTTCCCGGTCAGGACTGGTACCATACTTATCCCATCAAACGGGTTTTTGGATTGAGATTTAATGCCAGCGATCTCAAGTATGGTGGGCATTACATCAATATATCCCATAACCTGGTTACTAATTGTACGGGATTTAAAACCCACAGGCCATTTTACCACTGCCGGAGCTCTCACCCCTCCTTCCCACTCCGTGAATTTTTTACCCCTTAATGTACCGCTGCTTCCGCCTTCACCTGGTGCAGCACCATTATCACTATGGAAAAGTACCAGCGTATTTTCATCGATCTTTAGGTCTTTCAGAGTTTTCAGAATCCGTCCGATATTTTCATCCATATTCGTTACCATCGCCGCATAAGTATGTTCACGTGTATTTCCTCTGCCCTGAGCCCCTTCTTTCCCCCCTTTACCAAATGATGGTTTTGATTTATCATACCCATACTTCAACAGATCCTCTTCCTTCGCCTGCAGGGGACTATGCGGAGCGTTAAATGCGATATATAAAAAGAAGGGAGATTCCTTATGGTAGCTTTTAATATTTTTTATGGCTTCGTTGGCAAGAAGGTCTGTAGCATACCCTTTATCGTAACTTGGCTTAAAATCATTATGCCAGTCTAACTCTCCTTCACGCTCATGCGTGAAATAATCAATTGCCCCATTCAGGTGGCCATAAAAATGCGTAAATCCCCTGTTCAATGGATGGTATTTTAATGATGCATGCCCAAGGTGCCACTTTCCATAAATTGCCCTGTTTTTATAACCAGCTTTCGCAAGTACTTCAGGAAGGAACACTTCGTTTGTATTCACTCCAAAAGAAGACCATGGAGGTATAACCGTAGTTCTTAATCCAAATCGGTCAGGATAACGCCCGGTTAGTAAACCTGCCCGTGTAGGCGAACAAACGGCCGCAGTATAGAACCTGTTCAGTTCAATTCCTTCCTTTGCAAGTTGGTCTATATTAGGTGTTTTTATCGTACTTCCATGATATCCTACATCTCCCCAGCCCAGATCATCAGCAAGAATGACAATAATGTTTGGCTTTCCAGCAGTCTGACTCTGAACAGTGAAGCCAGATAGGACTATAAATCCGGCGAGTATGGTTTTGATATAAAAAGCTGATCTCATTGAAATATTATTAAAGTCATTTATTGGCACTTTTGATATTGAATCAATACTCTTTATTAGCCTTTTTTTACAACAGGCGGCTTCGGCAACACATCGTTTTCTGCTGCCCATTTTTCCCATGCGGCTGACAATTTTTTAAGTAACTCCGGGTTCTCCTTTGCCACATTTTTCGTTTCTGTCCGGTCGGTTCTCAAATTATACAGTTCCCAGGGACTATTCACATTTAATGTC
>DASWTL010000233.1:0-8216 GCA_036402155.1 Sphingobacteriaceae bacterium
GGCATAAGGAACCACCGCCTGCGGTAACAATAATAGTTTCCGCTTGCCTATTCCCTGAAAAAACACAGAGAAATCAAACCCTTTAACATTCATGCCCAAATCAAAACCGTAGTTGTAACGAGGAGAAGTATTCCCCAGATAAACCAGGTCACCGTGATCGTCCAACCGGCCTGACCCTACATCAATTTTGCCGTTTCCGTCAATATCACGGTATTTAATATCACCTATACCCGTTAAACTATTAAACTTAGCTGCTGATGCCAGTTCTTCTGCTGTATCAAAATATCCGTCAGCCTGAAAACCCCATATTGAGTTAAAGGGAGCACCCTCGGCAATAGCCCGCAAACCCGCGCCTACCGCATTTTGTCCGGAATATTTTACTATTTTATTATCGTAATCAGATAGATTAGCATTTACCCAATAGTTAATCTTTTGCCCAATTGCATCTCTCCAGCCTAAGTTAACTTCCCATCCCCAACTTTTCAACTCTGCAACATTGTATCTTGGCAGGCTTACTCCTATTATGCTTGATACCTGCAATGGAGCAAACATATTTTTGTTGCGTTTGATAAAATAATCACCGGTTAGATTTAAACGATTTTTGAGCAGCGCTATATCTAATCCGACATTACTTGTTGCAAGTGTTTCCCAACTTCTTTGTTTGGAGGCCAGTGTACCTATAAAGTAACTTCTATTTACGGTATTGTTAAAGGGGTAGTTAGCTCCTGATTGCATTAAGGCGATATAATCGTAATTTCCTAACCCATTTTGAAGCCCCAGTTGTCCGTACGATACGCGTAATTTAACGTCATCGAAATAAGGTACAACATTCTTAAACCACTTTTCATTATTGATTCTCCAGGCACCTGAAACTGAAGGAAATGCTTTCCACCGGTTTCCGGGAGCTAGCCTTGAACTTCCATCATATCTGAGTGATGCTTTAAAAAGAAACCGGTCATTGAAATTATAATCCATTTGGCCGAAATAAGATTCTAAAGCCCATGATTGTACATCATCGGATATACTTGCTCTAGCCGGATCACCTAACCGCAAGGCAAAAATCTCATTTGAAGAAAGACCATTGGCAGTAGCATTAACATCATAATCATTATCATCCTGATACTGATATCCGCCAAGTACATGAAAAGAATGATTGTTTATTTTGAAATCATAATCACCCAGTAATTGAACATTGTTAGTCAGATTATTTGCACTGATTTTTTGCAATTTATTAGAAGGGTTAACATATCCAAGAATCCTGGTAGGATCAACTGCATAAACCGGTAAGGTTTTAAGTATTATCTCGCGACGGCTCGCCAATAATTGCGGACTATACTTGGCTGTTAATTTTAATCCCTTAACAAGGTTATTTCCCTCAAAACTAATTACGCCACCAATATTATCGCTTCTTAACTCATTACTATTTCCACTTGCCAGGTTTTCATAAATACCGGTTGCAAACGTGAAATGATCGGTAGTACCCGGAATAGTAGGAGGATATATTGACCGGAGCGTGTACAGCCCATACAGTAATGCATTATCTCCATCCCAGGATTGTGCCGGTGAAAAAGTCTTACTTTTTGTATAAAATAAATTCGCGTTAAAGTTGAATTTACTGCTCAGCATCTTGGTGTAATTGATCCGGGTATTAATACGATTAGCCTTGTCAACATCTCCGATCTTAGTCATTCCATCCTGGTTAAAATATCCAAATGAAATAAAGTAATTATCGTTCTTGCTTCCGCCATGAATTGCCAGATTGTGGTTCTGAGAAGGCGAATAATCTTTAACCACAGCATCAACCATATTGAAATTATCCCACCACTCGTAATAAGCTGGATCAGATGGCCTGATTAAATAATTAGTATATGGATCTTTCATCCACTCGAGTTGTCTTGGCGAAAAGGCAGGGGCCTGGCCTGCAGCAACTAATGCCTTGTTAAGCATTTCACCCTCTTCCCATGAATTGAATCTTTCAGGCACTCCTATCGGACGTTGAGCATTAAATAATCCGCTGTACTCAACTCTCGTTTTCCCATTTCCTTTTTTTGTAGTAACCAAAACAACGCCTTGAGCGGCCTGTGCACCATAAATAGCAGCAGCGGCTGCATCTTTTAAAATGCTAACTGATTCAATATCATTTGGATTCAATCTTGAGAAGCTTCCGGGAACACCATCTATTAAAATTAGGGCGCCGCCTCGAGTATCACCATTTACCGAAGAAAGTCCCCTGATTTGAACGAGATACCCTTCTTGTCCAGGCTGGCCACTTGTACGTGTTACTGTCACCCCTGAAGATGCTCCCTGTAACGCTGCGTACGAATTGGTAAGAGGCCTGTTTTGAAATACTTTTGCATCTACTGTAGATACAGCGCCCGTCAGATCTGCTTTCCTTTGAGTACCATATCCTACTACAACCACTTCGGATAATGCACTTAACTCTTCAACTAACTCTATATTTATGTTGGCTCTTCCGTTTACGAGGACTTCCTGGGTTGCAAAACCGATATAAGAAAAGACTAAAGTTCCATTTCCATCAGGTAAATTAATTGAATAATCTCCTGTGCTATTAGTAATCGCCGTAACAGAAGTCCCTTTTAGTTTAACGCTAACGCCGGGCAGAGATTCCCCTTTATTATCAGTAACCTTACCTGTTACTATAATTCGCCGTAAACGTGCTAACTTTTCATCGTCCTTTCTTACCACGACGATGTTATTTTCAAGAGTATAAGATAAAGGAATAGACTGAAAACAGCGGTCTAATAACGTTGTTATTGTAACATTTTTCGCTTTAACGCTTATCGTCGGAATTTCAGCTAAAATTTTTGCATCATAAAAAAATTCATAGCCTGTTTGCTTATTAATTTCCCAGAACAATTCTTCCAGGGAAACATTAGTTTTAGACCAGGTAACTTTTTGAGCATACCCTGAAGCGCTTACCTGAAGTAAGCCCACGATCATTAAAACAAAGGTCAGTTTCATAATCAGCAGAATTTTGGGGTATATGGATAATCGATCAGAACAGATACATTTAAGGTAAAAATTCATACATTTGAGATTGGGTTTAAATTAATATTCGGTGAAATCAAGAATGTGAAGATTAAACTCAACGCCTGGAAATCAGGCATACCCGGGAGTGTTGCGAGCACTCCTGGTTTTTTTAATCTTCGTTTTTTGAGCGGAGATTAAGGCATAACAATTATCCTCCTTCCTTCAATTTTAAAGTGCACGGCATTAGTTAATTCCAGTATTTTAAAAACCTCGGAAACATTTCTGTCCCGCGAAATGATTCCTCCAAAAACCATAGATGAAACATCACCTCTATACTCTATATCTACATTATACCATCGGGATATTTTCCTCATGATACTGAATATGCTTTCATTTTTGAATATAAAGTATCCCTCCTTCCAGGCTACAGCTTCCTTAACATCGGCAGGAAATACCTTTATTCCGGCGCTTACTCTCGCCTGCTGCCCTGGGGCTAAAGTTTCACTCTGCGAACCCTTAGTTACACGAACAGAACCTTCCAGCAATGTAGTATTGGTACTACTTTCTTCTTTATATGCCATTACATTGAAATGCGTCCCTAAAACCTCCACCTCCATTTCATTTACAATGACTTTAAATGGCATCGCCTTATTTTTGGCGACTTCAAAGTAAGCTTCACCTGTAAGCGCTACAATTCGATGCTTTCCATCAAAATAAGCCGGAAACTTCAATGAAGAAGCAGAATTTAACCATGCTTTAGTGCCGTCAGGAAGTGTAATCTGATATGTTCCGCCACGGGGCGTAGAAATGGTGTTGAAAGAAGCGGGATTGTTTAAATTTTTTAATGACGAACCCAGCCCATTATAAACAATTTCGCCGTTTTTTGATTTCTGGATACGCATCGATCCCTGTACAGCTATTACACCATTATCAACACTGTCCAAAACAACCGTAGAACCGTCTGCCAGGGTTAATATGGCTCTGTTACCACCAGGCGCAATATCAGTCTTAACCGGTTTTGATACGAGCCCGTCATGCTGTTTATTTATAGAGGTAAAGTAAAAACCCGCTGCAATAAAAATAAGTATGGCTGCTGCAGCTGCTATTTTTATCCTTAATGGAGTTATCTTTTTAATTTCAGCGCTGTTAATTCCTTTTACTATGCCGGATCTTATCTCTTCGCCAAGCGCGTTCTTATCTTCATTCAATAAATCTGCTTCACTATCTGTGTTTTTTAAATGGTCGTAGTAAGCATTTAAAAATGTTTCTTCTTTTTCCGTAGCTTTTCCTCTAAGGTACTTTCGTACCATTTTTCTTAATTCGGTATAAATGATTTTTTTACTCATTTTTGGGATTAATGCCTGTAAGTACCACGACCTGGCAAATCTCCTAAGCCAGGAGAAAATATTTTTTTGCCCAGAGATAAAGATGAGCGAAGCGCAAAAAATTCCTTAACAAATGCAATAAGATTCTCACCAGCAAGTCGGACGTACCCGGATTGCTACTGTCTGTTTAAAAAGCAAGAGATCAGAAAGGCTATGATTACATACTGAGCAAAGCGGGCCTTAATTTGGGTGCTTGCAGTTAAAAGTTGGTTCTGGACGGTTTTCTGGGAAATATTTAGTTTCTCAGCTATTTCAGCAGTGGATAATTTATCGAAATAATGCAACATGAATATATTCCGTCTTTTTTCAGGTAGCGCATCTATCCAATATTGTAATATTTTTCCAACTTCTTTATCTAATATTACCGAATCTGTTTTGACAGAAGATTCAATAATATCTTCCAGTACCTGGTAAAATCGGGGGGCAGTTGATTTCCTTGTACAAAATTTATAAACCTGGAATTTTACTGCTTTATATAAATATCCTGAAATGTTATCAATAGTTATTTGTTGCTTTCTAACCCATAAGTCTATAAAAACATTCTGAACAATATCCTTACACTGCTCTCTGTCTCTGATCAGGCTGTATGCTGAAGAATATAAGGTGAACCAATATCTTTGATAAATTTCTTCAAAGGCACTCCTGTCATCGTCAACCATTAAACCTAGTAATACCTCGTCAGTATATGTACTGTAATTCGTTCTCACATTATTATTTAGGATTTAACAAATAGTAAACCGAAGGTCTATGGTTAAAGAATCATTTTATTATAATACTATTGCCCTCATCATCAATACAATAATATTTTATATATCTAATATAACAAAAAAAATCCAAAATAAAATTTACTCCTCTACCCTGTACTTCATATTAAATGATAATCAATAGTGCTATCCTTGAAATGGAGAAAACATTCAATATTGTTATTTATTCATTTTCAACCCTCCTTATTTTTAAAATCATCAAAGACCAAGCGTTCATCAGAATATTTTGCCGCCATAGCTCCGTATAGGACAAGTTGATATAAATAAGGGCAGGCGATACATGATCCCTGCCCCCGAACTTAACTTAACTTAACTTAACTTAAAAAATACAACGGCTAAAAGGCTATGGCACAGCTATTAGTTGAAACTGACTGTTGGCAGTACCTTCATAAGTATATTGAATGAGCTGGGTTCCGTTAGAAAGTGAGCTAGCAGGAACATTTAAACTTAGGCCACTATGTCGTGAAACAATTCGGTAATAACCGCTGCCCAGTGAAATGATCGACCATTCATCATTATAAATCAGATCACTGGCATAAGGCCACTGTACCATGGGGCCCAGATTTGAGGTAGATTGTCCTTTAACATTCAAATCCAGGTTACTGTTCACATTAGTTATCCGGTAATAACCGCTGGTATCAATCTTGGTCAGGACCCACTCATCGTTTTTGGGATTTGCGGAAGTATAATCCCATTGAACAACCTGTGCATCATTGGCTGTTGATGCCCCGGAAACAATTACCGCCTTTCCGCTGTGTTTGGCCATAATACGATAAGTGCCGTTGGCAACCGGTGTTGTGGGTTTTATCATCTGCATTTCTGCAACAACCGGAAAATGATCAGAGGGCAGTACATCATTATAACCATTCACACCATCATAATGATCCCATAATACCTTTCGGCTTATAACCTGCCAGTCGTTATGAGCCTCTTTACTTACAAAAATGTGGTCAATCTGACTGTCTCCCGGGGGATTAATATTCCACCAGTTACCTGTTTGTCGTGAAGTAGGTGTCCGGTTAGTAGTTAAATTCCAGGTTTCATCCAACAGAAGTGAATTGTTCAGGTAGTGGTAAGGTGCGGCAGAATTTTGGTATTGGTTAGAATTCAAGTCGCCCATCAAAATTGAAGGCAGGCCTTTTGCGATCTCCTTAATTTTATTCAGTGTTAAAATGGCACTTTGTTCTTTGGCTTGTGTACCAGTGGGGTCATAATGTGCATTAAATACAAAAAATTCCCTTCCAGTTGTTTTATCCTGAAGTTTTACCCAGGTACAAACACAGGCATGATATTCACTATCCCAGGGCTTCCAGTCAGAAGCGCTAGTATGGGTATGGCTTGTAGGCCCTCCAGGGTACATCCAAAATTTACCACTGTTCTTAATAGTAAATTTGGATTTTTTTACAAAAATATCCTGGTGCTGATAGGCATGGTCATTATGATCGCTCCAACCTTTTCGCTCATATCCGGGAAGATCGGTCACTAAGTTATCAATCTGTACACCCATAGGCTCCTGAACTCCAAAAATGTCGAAGTCATACTTCAGGATCATATCCTTTACCAATGGGCGACGAAAAGACCATTCCCGTTGCGGAACACCTTCAGAGCCGTCACCGGGAATTCTTCTGAGGTTATAGGTTGCAATGGTGTAAAAGCCTGGTGTGCCTGATACTGATGCCTTTCCTTTTTCTGATGTAAGGTTTTGCTGTTGATTAACCTCCTGTTTTTGGCAACCGGTAATAATAAGAGTTGATAAAAGCAGCAGTTTAAGGGTTTTGATAAAGGAAGCGGACGTATCTCCCTTTCTTTTTTGATTGGTTGTTGGCATTGGTTTTATGCCAACCGATGTTAATTTTTTCATGTATTTATAGTTTATTTGGTTTCGTTTAAGGGGTAAAATTCTCATTGGTGTACATGTACGTGCCGTTCTGAAAATTGAATCCTGGACTCATTTCAATCTCGGTTCCAACTTTAGCCACAGCATGAGAACCAGCGCCGGAAAAGGCACAATAAAACCATGCGAATAACACCTGTTAAGTTTATCGGCAAACAAAAGATTTATAGCAAGGCACTTAATTGCCCTGCTATAATGTTAATTGGAATAAATTACGATATCGTCAATATTGGTCCGTTCGTTGGTTGCTGAAGCGCCAAGCGCCAGTTTTTTAATTCTGAAACGAACCGGAACATCAAAATCAACCGGAAACGTTGCTGAAGTTAATGAGGAGTTGCTCACAATTACGTCTGCGCCTGTTTTAGTCCATGTAGATCCGTTATTAGTTGAGTACTCTAACTGCAACGTACCACCGCCTGATGTACCTACCCAATTGGCGTGCTTAAATACAACTTTTGATGCTGTTGGCACGTTAAAATTCATTGCCAGATAACAAGGAACGGTATTACCACCGGGAAATCTAAAAGCTGCAGCGCCATTTTTAATATCTGCAGCTGTTGTCTGCACTACGGCATTATCAAGCAGCCAGCTTCCGGTACCAAATGTTCTGCTTTCGGCAGGTAAATAGGCTTTCTTGGCACTGTTAATAGTTTCCGCACCTTCAGGATAACCGTTAAACGGAGCACCTATGGCAAATGCATCACCTAAGTTGCGCATCCATATTTGCTTTGAAACACCATCAGGCGAAACCGCAATACCCGTGAAATTAGCCAGTTGAGGCACTTTATAGGGAGCTGCCGGAGGAGCTGGCTGGTTGGCAAATAAAGCATCTGCCTCGGTATGTAAAATTAACCCGGTTGCGCCAGTTGTGGGATCGGTCAATACCTTATCCCCACTATAAGAGTCTGTAGGTTGTGGCTCAGGGTTTATTTCTGCACGTACCCTAACCAATGTGCTTTCATAAGCAGAAAAATTGGTCATTAGCTCCTGCACACTTACCTGCCGCACTTTCACCCGGTTATTAGGCCCGGTATTGTTGGCATTGTAGCCAATTACCTGCATTTTTTCGCGGTCCAAACCTTTGATATACATGGCTCCGTTTTTACGTGTCAGCACACTGCCGGATATCTTTACAACAATTGAATCTCCGCGGTAAAGCGGCCATGTTTTGGTATGTGATTC
>DASWTL010000234.1:0-4723 GCA_036402155.1 Sphingobacteriaceae bacterium
CGCTGACTTGCACTGCCAAAGCCCTGGGTTTTATGTTGTGAGCGGCTTTGGGCAGCCAGCTCACCATAACTTTTTCCTAATAATGAATTATAGCCGCCAACATCAATCTTAAGCTGATCGGCAGAAGTTGTATTATTTGTACCAAAGTTGTATGTATTCCACAGGATTCTTTTCGCTTGCCACGGTTTGCCAAGTTCCGGAAACTGTTCAGAATTGGCTGCCGCTGCAAACGCCTCAATGGCAAGTATTGCGGAAGCAGAATGGTTACCATGTCCGGCACGGGTATCAGGAGGGAAACGGGTAATTATTACGTCAGGTCGGAAAGTCCGTATCGTTCGTACAACATCTGCCAAAATTAAATTCTTGTTCCAGATCCGGAACGTTTCTTCTGCTGTTTTAGAATACCCAAAATCAATTGCCCTTGCAAAAAACTGTTCTGCACCATCAATTTTTCTGGCTGCAAGAAGTTCCTGCGTTCGAATTAAACCTAATTCTTCCGTTTGTTCAGTTCCAATAAGGTTTTGTCCGCCGTCTCCCCGGGTAAGCGATAAATATCCCGCACGTACTTTTCTTCCTTTGGATAACCAGGTAAGCAGACGGGTATTTTCATCATCAGGATGAGCTGCAATGTACAATACGCTGCCTGTAACTGCCAATTTTTGAAGGCTGAGTTTAATTTCGGCGGCATTCATCTGCGGAGCAGTCTGCGCCTGTAAAAAGAATGGCAGGAATAAGAATGGTAATAATCTACTGAAATTCATAGTTGGCTGTGTAACATAAAAAACCCAGCCGTGAATTTATAAAAAAAAGCCGCCTCCTGCACGAAGCGGCTTTTTCACAATTAACAAATAAAATTTGCAAATCCTCAAAGCTTTTTGCCAACCTGTAAAATACATCACTGCATGTTCCAACGTTGTGGTATACTTTGTAAGTAAAAAGAGCTTTAAGGTTGAATAACCTTTAAGAGTTAAATATACACAATATCTGTTATCACATCAAATATTTTTTTCAACATTTGATGCTTCGTTTATTAAAGGTATTTCTAAACAATAAGAAGCTAGTATATAATTTTACCGGTTGCTGTTACAAGCGATGCAATTCTTACAGCATCAAATATCCGTTCTTCGGTAGTACCTAATTTTATCAATGAATCTTCATGGGCATTAACACACATTTCACATCCGTTAACTGCCGAAATTGCCAGACTTAACAGTTCGAAAAATTCTTTACCTGTTACCGGTTTCATCATGATTTGCATTCTTATTCTTGCAGGGATCTGAGTATACTTCTCCTTTTGAGTAAAATGCCTGAACCTGTAAAAAACATTATTTGATGCAAGTAATGATGCACACGCTGCCGCCTCTGCAATCTCCTCTGCTGTTGCACCGTTTTCTTCAGAAAATCGGGTATAAAACCCGGTAAGAGGCTCATTGGTATTATTAACTGCTACGCTTAGGCCGATTAAACCCACCTCTTTTAAACTCAGATGCTCTGAAGTAAGCGTACTGTTTAAATTAAGCTTCAGGTCACGCAGATACCGGGACTCGCCCTTTTCAAGCAGTGATAAGCCTGAAGTGCGATAGCTTGTATCCAGCCCAAGTCCTGCTAATATCTCCTGTATTACTTCTGTTGATTCTGTCATAACATTTATGTAAAGATGTGTGTGTGCCGCTTTCGTTTAAATCACTACCTTACCGCAACTCTGAACGAAGGAGGGGAAAGCTCAAAAAAAGAGTGAAGTCAAAAAAAACTGATTCTTCGACTTCACTCAAATGAAAATATAATTAAACAGTTAAGGTTTCCTGACCTTTTTCCCAGTTACAAGGACAAAGCTCGTCAGTTTGTAACCCATCAAGAACCCGCAAAACTTCTTTTACATTACGGCCAACACTTAAATCGTTTACACAAACCCAACGTACGATACCTTGAGGGTCAATGATGAAGGTTGCACGGTATGCAATCTTTTCGTTCGGCTCAAGAATACCCAGATCTTCAGCAAGAGATTTTGAAGTATCTGCAAGCATTGGGAACTTCAGGTCTCTAAGGTCTTCGTGATCTCTTCTCCATGCTGCATGCACAAATTCTGAGTCAGTTGATGCTCCGATCAGGCGTGCATCACGGTCGCGGAATTCACCAAATGCTTTATTAAACTCTGCAATTTCTGTAGGGCATACAAAAGTGAAATCTTTTGGCCACCAGAACATTACAGTCCATACATTATCATCATTCACCAGATAATCTGAAGTAATATCTGTAAATTCTTTACCTTTTTCTATACTTACTACTGCTTTTTTGTTAAAATTTGGAAATTTTTGTCCTATCGTAATCATTTTTTATTTTTTGTTTATGGCCGCAAAGGTACGATTAATGGTATCAGCAGTCAACTATTTACACGATATTACCTATTGAAAATATCTATATCATATAGGCAAAACCTATAAATAGAATAATTATATAAATACAGATTATGCTATGGCTGCGGTGAAAAATGAACAACTATGAAATACCGGTGTTACCCGGTAAAGCCTTCAATAATGGACCCATACGAACACCGTGCATTTAATGAAATGCGGCATTGGCAACAGGAAATGCAGAAACGTCCGTCCTTTACCCGGAGCCTGTCAAAAAAGATACAGGATAAGATGAACAGTTATATTCCCGACAAGATACACCGGGCTGTAACCGTGGCAATTCAAAAAATGATAGAAACTGTTCTATTTGGAGCCAGACTGGTTTCTGCTAAACCTTTAAAGGGAGAATCTCTAATTTACAGGGAAGCTTATGTGAGAGAAAAAATAGATTTTTACACTAAAACAGCCGTAACAGAAGGCGCAATTACCGGTGCCGGCGGCATTTTGCTGGGTCTTGCAGATTTTCCCCTGCTATTAACCCTTAAAATGAAAATGCTTTATGATATCGCAGCCCTATATGGCTGTAATATAGAAGATTACAGGGAACGCATTTATTTTCTTTACATTTTTCAACTGGCTTTTTCCAGTCAGAAAAGCCGGAACGAGACCTATAAAAAGCTGGAAAACTGGCATAATTATTCAGAGACGCTCCCTGAAAATATTAGAGAGTTTGACTGGAAGGTATTTCAGCAGGAATACAGGGATTATATTGACCTGGCAAAACTTGCACAGCTGATCCCCGTTATTGGGGCAGCCGTTGGCGCCGTTGCTAATTACCAACTGATCAGAAAACTTGGCGACACTGCAAAGAATGCTTATCGAATGCGCTATTTTAACACGACAGGAAGTTTTACAAAGTTAATCCCTTAGGCTGCCGGATTACTTTAAGGTATAGCTGATTATTAAAGCAAGATCTTCGCTGCCCGTTTGAGATAATCCATGTGAACTACCGGGGCGGGTAAGAATGGCATCGCCGGCTTTCACCATAAACGTCCTACCATTCATTTGCATTTTTCCGTTGCCACTAAGAATATAATAAATTTCATCCTCAGGCTGGCGATGATATCCAATAGACGACCCAAGCTTCAGCACCCGTTTCCGAAAAGCGACTTTAAGACCTTTGGCTTTAGCGAAAAAATTATGGGCAACACTGGTACCACCTCCATCGTGCGGACCCGGCTGTTCAACAGCAAGATCTTTTTCGTGCTCCATGATATATTGTTCCTGATAGTAACGACCGGCACTAAAGGAGATAAATACTAGAAGCGCTGCTAATGTTAGGCAACCCCCATTAAAAAGAAAATTAGTTCGCATATCCGAAAGATTAGTTCATCAAGATAATGATTTCTCACAACCTTGTATAACTATCCAGGAGATCACAGGCCTGGCAACAACCCAGAGGTCAGGCTTTTTCAGCCACGGGCTTCCTTGTTTTCGAACGTATTGCAGCTATAATTGGCGGAACTGTAGTTAATATGCTGATTACCACAATCACAACTGTAAAATTTTCTTTAATTATCGGGATATTTCCAAACAGATATCCGCCAAATAGGAATGAAACAATCCACAATAAAGCACCGGTAACATTATACAATGAAAATAATGGGAAATGCATCTTCCCTACCCCGGCAACAAACGGAACGAATGTCCTCAGAATAGGGAAAAACCGGCTGAAAATCACGGCCTTACCGCCATGTTTTATAAAGAAATCCTTTGTTTTATCGTAGTATTCTAACTTCAGTACTTTATTCTCTGCTTTAAATACCCTTGTGCCCAAATAGCTGCCAATGGCATAATTAGTAAAATTACCCGCTATTGCAGCAATAAACAATACAACAGCCAGAAGGTAAATATTCAAGCCGGTTCCTCCGCCGGCAACTAAGGCTCCGGCGGCAAACAAAAGCGGATCGCCGGGTAAAAAAGGAGTTACCACTAATCCTGTTTCAGCAAAAATGATAATGAATAATATCAGATAGGTCCAAACCTTATAGTTTCTAACTATTTCCTTCAAATGCTGATCTATATGAAGAAGAAAATCTAATGAGAGCTCTAAAAATTCCATAGTAAAAATGTGGCGCAAAAATACTCATATACAAGGTTTGAGTAAAATAATTTGATTAAAATGGCATCATTCATACAATTCTTAATAAAATCCAGGGCACATTCCATTCGAATTGTGCCGGCCGGATTGTATTCAGTTAATTACTCCTGTTAATTTTTTAAAATAATAAAGCAGTCCTCTCTCCACCCCGGCTGAAGGTGGCATTAAACACACCGAAGCGGGCATTCTTTCATTCAAAAAGCTGCTCAAC